>DATMML010000074.1 GCA_035570235.1 Vicinamibacteria bacterium
GCAAAGCGGCACTTGGCGTGCGGAGCAATCGGCTTCCGCCGAAGCGAGATGGAAGCTGGGCCTGGCTTTGGGCGCGGCCTTTTCCTGGAGTCGAGTGGACGATGGCGAGGCGGGGTGAGTTCCGGTGACGCTGGAGACAAGGGGAGCCAAGGGTTGGTACCGGCTCGCCCTCATCCTCGTCCTGGACTCGGTCCTGATCGCGGCCTCGCTCTACGTGGCTTACGCCCTGCGGTTCGACGGCCCCATCCCCCCCGAGCACGTCGCCATCCTCAAGCGCTTTTTCCCCCTCTTCATGGTCATCCGCCTCAGCCTTCACCTCCTGTTCGGCCTGCACCGCTGGTCTTTCCGTCTTTCGGGGCTCTACGAGGCGGCCCGCCTCGTCGCCGCCTCCCTCACCGGCACCGCCTGCTTCGTGGCCACGTTCTACTTCCTGCAGACCCCAGGCCCCCCGCGCTCCGTGCTGGCCATCGAGTTCTTCCTGACCACGAGCCTGGTGGGGGCCTTTCGCTTCTCTCCCCGCTTCGCCCAGGCCTGGCTCCTGGCCCAGACCCGCTCGCGCGCCGGGGCCCGAGCCCGCACCGTGATCGTGGGCGCGGGCAGCGCGGGGGACCTGCTCCTGCGGGACCTCCTGCGCTCGGACGAGCACTCCTACGACGTGGTGGGGTTCGTGGACGACGACCGCACGAAGTGGGGCCAATGGATCGGGGGGCGCCCCGTGCTGGGATCGCTGGACAAGCTCCCCGAGATCCTCCGGGATCGGGACGTCCACCAGCTCCTCTTCGCCGTCCCCCGGCTGCCCGCATCGCGCTTGCGGGAGATCCTGACCGCCTGCGCGGATCAGAAGCTGAGCTACAAGATCCTGCCCGTCTCCTTCGCCTACCTCAACGACCGGGTCGGCGTCTCCATGCTCCACGATCTCTCCCCCGACCACCTCCTCCCCCGGCACGAGGTGGTCTTCGACGAGGGGGAGATGGACGCGCTCGTGCGGGGCCGCCGGATCCTGGTCACGGGGGCCGCGGGCTCCATCGGCGGCGAGGCCTGCCGGCAGATCGCCGCCCATGGCCCCGCCCGCCTGGTCCTGGCGGACATCGACGAGAACAACCTCTACTTCCTCTTCCGCCACTTGCAGCAGCGCCACCCCGACCTGGCCCTGGAGGCCCAGGTGGTGGACATCCGCGACGCGGCCCGCCTGCAGCAGCTCGGCCGGGAGTACCGGCCCCAGGACATCGTCCACGCCGCCGCCCACAAGCACGTCCCCCTCATGGAGTACGCGCCGGAGGAGGCGGTCAAGAACAACGTCACCGGCTGCCTCAACGTCGTCGCCCTCGCGGAAGGGGTGGAGGCGGAGAAGTTCGTGCTCGTCTCCACGGACAAAGCGGTGAACCCGGCCAGCGTCATGGGGGCCACCAAGAAGATCGCCGAGCTGATCGTGCAGGCGCGGGCCCTGGGCTCCGCCACCCGCTTCACCACCGTGCGCTTCGGGAACGTGCTGGGGAGCGCGGGTAGCGTGGTCCCCCTCTTCAAGGAGCAGATCGCGGGGGGCGGGCCCGTGACCGTCACCCACGCCGACTGCCGCCGCTACCTCATGACCATTCCGGAGGCGGTGGGCCTCTTGCTTCTGGCCGGCCTCAGCCACTGCGGAGAGCTGTTGATCCTGGAGATGGGGGAACCCATCCGGATCCTGGACCTGGCCCGCATGATGATCGCGCTCTCCGGCCGCGTCCCCGAGCGGGACATCCCCATCGTCTTCACGGGCCTCCGCCCCGGGGAGAAGCTGGACGAGGAGCTGATGACAGAGGAGGAGGCCCGGAGCAGCCGGCAGGTGCAGCCCCAGGTGCGCGCGGTGCAGAGCCCGCGACCGCCCCCCGACCTCATGGCCCGGGTCTCGGAACTCGAGGCTCTGGCCCGCGGGGGAGACCGTCCCGCCCTCCTCGCCGCCCTCCGCGCGGTGGTGCCGAGCTACTCCGGCTAGCCGCCGGGGTCTTCACGGTCGCGCGAGGCTCACGGCCACGCCCAGTTCGCGGCGATCCCCCTGGGGGTCGGTGTCCCGGGGCCGCCAAGTGCGCGACACGGTCAACAAGAGGGGGCCCGGCGCCTCCATAACGAAGCTCTTCTCCAGCATTCCCGGCCGGTCGAACCGCAGCATGCCCGCCGGCTTCCCCCGGACGGAGAAGGAGACGAACACCGGGTCGCGCGCGAGGTCCGGATGGCTGCAGGCCAGGAGCAGCCGGAGCGGACCCGCTTGCTCGACGTTGATGAGGCCCCGGTGCCCCATCCAGCGGAACTCTCCCTGCGGCCAGGCCTCGGGGCCAAAGAACCCCTCGAACTCCGCGCCCTCCTCGGGCAGGTACGCGCGCAGGCCGTATTTCTCCTTGAGGTTCAAGAACCCCCGGTTCGGCCAGTAGTAGAGGGGTGAGACCAGGACCAAGGCGGCAAGGACGGCCCACGCGGTCTTGGCCGCCTTTTGGAACGTGCACGGCCACCGGGTCGCCTCCACGGTCATGGCGTAGCCGGCCTGCAGGTGGAAGAGGAAAAAGATCGCGGGGATGTACTGCATGCCCTGGAAGAGGCCGTAGAAATGGAAGACCGACATGGAGAGCACGACCCAGGGGCTGAGCGGGGAGGGATCTCGATCCCCCGCCAAAAGCAGCAGACAGATGGCACTCAAGGCGAGCCAGCAGGCGAGGCCCAGGGCTCCCGTTCCGGCCAGGATCTGGAGGTACGTGTTGTGGGCATCGTCGAAGAGCGTGTCCCGCGGGTCCGCGGTCACGTTCGGGTTCGGCACGCGCGCGACGGGGGAGGCGGGGATTCCCAGCAGGGCCCGCAGGTGGAGGTTGAAGGTCTCGTAGCCGGAGCCAAGGAGAGGGCTCTCCCGCACCAGCTCGAGCCCCTGGGCCAGGATCACGGTCCGGGGAGAGGCCACCCCCCGGAGCCGCATCTCCTCGGTCACGCCCCCGAGCCTTCTCGCCACGGCTGGGTTCCCCGCGATCCCGCCCGCGAGGAGGGCGGCCAGCACGAGGAGCGCGGCCAGAGTGCCGTCGACGGCCAGGATCCAGCCCCGGCTGGGTGCCGGAGGCGACCCCGACGTCGGGGCCCCGCGCCGCACCCACGACGCCGCGACGAGGACAAGGAGGAAGCCGGAGGCGAGCCAGGAGGCCCGAACCGAGGACAACAGGAGAGCCGCCGCGCAGAGAGGGAGAAAGATCCCCTGGAGGGCGGGCGCGGCCCGACCCCAAGCCCGCAACTCGAAAACGACGAGCGGCAGCGTGCAGGTGACGAAGGACGCGAACCAGGTCGGGTTTCCAAACGTCGACTGCAGCCGCTGATACCCGGCGCCGTAGAAGAGGCGCGACAGGTTGTAGGGGGTGAGGGAGATGAAGCCGAAGAAGTCGACCAGGCCGAGGAGGATGCAGGCCACCGATCCCCAGGCGATGCCGCGGAACAGGGCGCGGTAGCGGTCCCGGGCGTCCTCCCCCCGCGCGAGCAGGACGGCAAAGAGCACGAAGAGAGCAAGGCGGTTCACGGCTGCGAGCGCATAGAGCGGATCGCGGGGGAAGGCGGTCAGCATCTCCGAGAAGAGCCCGATCCCCCCGAGCATCAGCCGGTGCTTCAAGACCGTAGGGGGGAGAAGCAGGAGGGAGAAGAGCGCGAGGAGAAGATAGAGAAGCGAGAAGCGGGCTGGCCAGTTCGGGGCCGGCCTCCCCGCCCCGAAGCCCCGGGGGAGGAGGGCGAGGGCCAGGGCGGTGACCGCGTACTCGAAGAGCTGGCTCTGGGCCCGGTAGGAATGGAAGCCGTAGAGGAAGAAGGAGGCCCCGAAGAGGAAGAGGACGACCCCGAGCAAGGAGGGCCGAAGCCAGGAAAAGCCGGCGGCGAGCAGGGCCACGACCATGAAAGCCAGGACCCACGGTCCGCCCGCGGCGTGCAGGGTGAGGGTGCGCAGGGCGAGGTTGCCCAGGAGGAACACGAGGGCCAGGAGGCGGAGGAATGTGGTCCTCATGGGGGCACCCGCACGAAGCTTATCAGGGCCGCTGTCGCGGCGGGAATAAGGGCGTTGGCCGGGGCGTACCCTCGGCGGGGGGGGCCGCCGTTGCATTCGCACCGGCGGGCGCATAGCCTCCTTCGCTGGCTCTTTCCCGGGAGCGGAGAATGACGCGGTCCGGCACCTTGATCCTCGGCGTCCTCGCCTCGTCCCTGACCGTAGGCTCGGCCGCGGTCCATCGGCCGGCCGCTCCCGCGACCCTGCAGAAGCCGGCCCTCGTGGCCAGTGAGACGCCGGGCCCGGGATTCCGGCTGAGCGAGGGCACGGAGGAGGCCGCGGAGGCCCGCACGGCCGTCGCCCCCGCCACCCTCCTCGACGCGCAAGACACGCAGAAGGTGCTGGATCGACTACCCCCCTTGACGGAGGAAGCCGGGGAGGCGGTCGAGTTCGCGCTCCGCGAGAAGTCCCTGCCCCCGCCCCGCACGGGCCGGACGGTGAGGGAAGCCTTCCCCCCTCTGTCGACCGCTCCCTCCCCCGACCCCGCGGAAGCGGGGCCCCTGCGCGTGCTGCGCCGCGCGCCGGAGGGCGAGGTGCCCCTCGCCCCCCACCTGAGCCTGACCTTCTCGCAGCCGATGGTGGCGGTGACGTCGCAAGGGGAGGCCGAGAAGGTCCGCCCGGTGCGGCTCTCGCCCGAGCCCCTGGGGCAGTGGCGTTGGCTGGGAACGAAGACGCTGCTGTTCGAGCCGCGGGACCGCTTCCCCATGGCGACCGACTACCAAGTGGAGGTGCCCGCAGGCACCCGCTCCGCCACCCTTGGCGCTCTCGGGAAGGCCGAGACCTGGACGTTCAGCACCCCCGCCCCCACCCTGGTCCGGTCCCACCCGGTGGGAGGGCCCGTGCGCCGCGACGTCCTCTTGTTTGCCTCCTTCGATCAGAAGATCGACCCCCCGGCCGTCCTCGCCACCCTAAGGCTGCGCGTGGGCGGCGCGGTGCTCCGCTCTCGGCTGGCCACCGCGGCCGAGGTGGACGCCGACCCGACGGTGCGGCGCCTGGCCGCGGATGCGGGGGCAGGGCGCTTTGTCGCGTTCCGCACCGAGGGCACGCTCCCCGTCGACGCCCAAGTCACGGTGGCGGTGGGGCCGGGCACGCCCTCCGCGGAGGGGCCCAAGGTGACGACCAAGCCACAGGAGTGGGCTTTCCGGACCTACGGGCGATTCCGCGTCACCGATCACCAGTGTGGATGGCAGAAGAACTGCCCGCCCTTCGCCCCCTGGCAGATCACGCTCTCGAACCCGATCGACGCCAAGGCCTTTCGCAAGGAGATGGTGCGGGTGGAGCCGGAGCTGCCGGGCTTGAAGGTGGAGCTCTACGGGCAATCGATGATCATCCGTGGCCAGGGGAAGGGCCTCCGTGCCTACCGGCTGACGCTCGATCCTTCCCTCCCGGACCAGTTCGGCCAGGTCCTGGAGACGGCGGAGACCCTCGCCTTCCAGCTCACGGCCGCGACCCCCAGCCTGAGCGCAGCGGGGAACGGCTTCGTGGTCCTCGATCCCGCCGCCGGCCCGCGCTTCTCGGTTTACTCCGTGAACCAGGAGGCGCTGTCCGTGGCCGCCTACGCGGTCTCGCCCGCGGACTGGCCTGCCTTCCAGAAGTACATGCAGTCCTCCTGGCGTGACGACCGGCCCCCGGCGCCGCCGGGCAGGGCCGTCCTCTCCACCACGGTCAAGGTGGAGGGGGGCGCGGACGAGCTCGTGGAGACGAGCCTCGATCTCGCCTCCGCCCTTCCGGGCGGCCTCGGCCAGCTCGTCCTGATCGTGGAACCCACGAAGCCGGTGAAGGGGCCCGGCCGGGGGTCAGTGGTGCGAACGTGGATCCAGGCCACGCGCCTCGGCCTCGACGCCTTCGCGGACGACCGGGAGCTCCTGGGCTGGGCCTCCTCCCTGGCCGACGGAAAACCGCTCCCGGGCGTGGATCTGTCGCTGCTGCCCTCGGGTCCGAGCGCGGTCACGGCCGAGAACGGCCTCGCCTCCCTGCCCCTGGGCGCGGGCGGGGGCGCCTTGCTCGTGGGCCGCAAGGGCAAGGATCTGGCCATCCTGCCCGAGAACACCTCCTGGTGGGGCATGGAGTCGGGCTGGCGCCGTTCGCAGGCGGACGCGCTGCGCTTTTTCGTCTTCGACGACCGCCAGATGTACCGACCTGGCGAGGAGGTGAAGGTCAAGGGCTGGATCCGGCTCGTGGGCCCGGGCCCGGAGGGCGACGTGGGCGCGCTCGGGAGCGCGGTGCGCACGGTGAGCTACGTGCTGCACGACCGTCAGGGGAACGAGGTCGCGCGGGGTAAGGAGTCCCTCTCTGCGTTCGGAGGCTTCGCCCTGACCTTGAAGCTGCCCCCCACCATGAACCTGGGCGCGGCGGACCTCGCCTTGGAGGCGGACGCGGGGAGCCGGCCAGGCGGTCCCCATCACCACGCCTTTCAAGTCCAGGAGTTCCGGCGTCCCGAGTTCGAGGTGGCGGCGGCCGCGAGCGAGGGGCCGCACGTCGTGGGCGCACACGCCACGGTAACCGTCAGCGCCTCCTATTACGCGGGGGGCGGCCTCGGGAACGCCAACGTCTCCTGGCGCGTGGCCTCGTCTCCGGGGGCCTTTGTCCCCCCCAACCGTGACAGTTTCGCGTTCGGCAGCTGGGTGCCCTGGTGGGAGGCGGGCCCGCGGGGAGGGGAGACCCCGCGCCTGGAGATCCTCGCGGGCCGGACCGACGCCGGCGGCAAGCACCGCCTGCGGATCGATTTTGAGCGCGCGGCCCCGCCCCGCCCCGTGAGCCTTCGGGCCGAGGCCACGGTCATGGACGTGAACCGCCAGGCCTGGACCTCGGGGGTGAACCTCCTCGTCCACCCCGCGGAGCTCTACGTCGGTCTCAAAAGCGACCGCACGTTCGTGGCGGGGGGCGAGCCGCTACTGGTGGACGCCATCGTCACCGACCTCGAGGGGGGGGCGGTGGCGGGGCGGCAGGTCCTCGTGCGCGCGGAGCGCCTGGAATGGGAGCAGGAGGGGGGGGACTGGAAGGAAAAGCCGGTGGACCCCCAGGACTGCCGGGTCGTCTCCGGCCCCGAGGCCGTGCGCTGCACGTTCCGGACGAAGGAGGGAGGTCCCTACCGGATCACCGCCGCCGTCGCCGACGACAAGGGCCGGAAGAACGAGAGCCAGCTCCGGCTATGGGTGGCGGGAGGGCCGATGCCGCCGAGGCGGGAAGTGGAGCAGGAATCAATCACGCTGGTGCCCGACCGCAAGGCGTACCGCGCGGGCGACACCGCCCGGATCCTGGTGCTCGCCCCGTTTTCGCCCGCGGAGGGACTCCTGACCCTGCGGCGGTCGGGGATACTCCGCCGCGAGCGCTTCACCCTGACCGGCTCCTCCCACACCCTTGAGATCAAGCTCGAGGAGGCCTGGACGCCGAACGTGCACGTGCAGGTGGACCTTCTGGGGGCGGCGCCGCGTCCCGGGGCCGTGGGGAGCCGGGCGAAACCCGCCCCCCGCCCGGCATTCGCGGTGGGCCACCTCAACCTGCCCGTACCGCCCCTGGAGCGGACGCTCGCCCTCGAGGTCAAGCCGCGCGAGAAGGCCCTCCCCCCCGGGGGCGAGACGATCCTCGACGTTGCCCTTCACGACGCGGCCGGAAGGCCGGCCGCGGGGGCGGAGGTGGCGGTGGTGGTGGTGGACGAGGCCGTCTTGTCGCTCACCGGCTATCGGCTGCCCGATCCCCTCCAGGTCTTCTACGCCTCGCGCGAGGAGGGCGTGCGCGATCACCACTCGCGGACGAGCGTCCTCCTGGCTCGGCCGGAGGACGTGATGCCGCAGAGGGAGATGTTGCAAACAGCGGAATTTGTTGCCGCCGGTGCTCCCATGCCCGCCGCGACCCCCGCCCCCCAGGCCCCGCGCCTCGCGGGGGCCGTTCCCGAGAGAAAGGAAGCCGCCGCCCCCATCAGAATGAGGACGGACTTCAGCGCCCTCGCTCTCTTCGCGCCCAGCGTGGTCACCGATGCCTCCGGCCGCGCCCAGGTGCCGCTCCGGGTGCCCGACAGCCTCACCCGCTACCGCGTCATGGGGGTGGCCGTGGCCGGCGGGCGCCAGTTCGGGTCCGGCGAGTCCACCCTCACCGCCCGCCTGCCCCTGATGGTGCGCCCGTCGCCCCCCCGCTTCTTGAACTTCGGCGACCGCTTCGAGCTGCCCGTGCTCGTTCAGAACCAGACCGACACCCCGGTGACGGTGGATGTGGCGGTGCGGGCCCTCAACGCCGATCTGCCCGCGGGGGCGGGCCGGCGGCTGATCGTGGCCGCCAACGACCGGGCCGAGATTCGCTTCCCCGCCGCCGCCCGCCGGGCGGGTACCGCCCGCTTCCAGGTGGGGGCAGCCGCGGGGCCATGGGCCGACGCCGCGGAGTTCAAGCTCCCGGTCTGGACACCCGCCACCACCGAGGCCTTCGCCACCTACGGCCAGATCGACCAGGGAGCCATGGCCCAGCCCGTGAGGGCCCCCGCGGGGGTGCTCCCCCAGTTCGGCGGCCTCGAGGTCACCACCTCCTCCACCGCGCTCCAAGCCTTGACCGACGCCGTGCTCTACCTCGTGGCCTACCCGTTCGAGTGCGCGGAGCAGCTCTCCTCCCGGGTGCTCGCCGTGGCCGCCCTGCGCGACGTCCTCACCGCCTTCCAGGCCCAGGGCCTTCCCCCGCCCGAGCAGATCGGGGCGGGGGTGAAGCGGGACCTGGAGCGGCTCCGCGCGCTCCAGAACGACGACGGCGGATTCGCCTTCTGGCGCCGGGGCGACGAGCCCTGGCCCTACGTCAGCATCCACGTGGCCCACGCCCTGGCCCGGGCCCGGGAAAAGGGCTTCGAGGTTCCGGGGGAAATGCTGGAGCGGTCGCGCCGCTACCTGAAAGGGGTGGAGGGCCATATCCCCCGCCGGTACGGCGAGGAGGCCCGCCGCACCCTCATCGCCTACGCGCTCTACGTGCGCCACCGCCTGGGGGACGACGACGCCCCCCGCGCGCAGAGGCTCCTGCGCGAGGCCGGCCTCGGCAACCTCTCCTTCGAGGCCGTGGGCTGGCTGCTGCCCGTGCTCTCCGCCGACCCCGGCGCCAAGGCCGAGGTCGCGGCCATCCGTACCCACCTCGCGAACCGCGTCACGGAGACGGCGGCGGAGGCCCATTTCGCGGTCTCCTACGGCGACGGGGCGCACTTGCTCCTGTACTCGGACCGCCGGGTGGACGCGATCCTGCTCGAGGCCCTGATCGCGGACCAGCCCAAAAGCGACCTCATCCCCAAGCTCGTGGAGGGGCTGCTCGGCCACCGCCGGGCCGGCCGCTGGGAGAACACCCAGGAGAATGCTTTCGTACTCCTCGCCCTCGATCGCTACTTCAACACCTACGAGAAGGCCACCCCCGACTTCGTGGCCCGGGCCTGGCTGGGCGAGCGCTATGCGGGAGAGCAGTCCTTCAAGGGGCGCACGACCGAGCGCCATCATCTGGAAGTCCCGATGCAGGTCCTGGCCGAAGCGACGGGCCCCGAGAATCTCGTGCTCGACAAGGAAGGCCCGGGGCGCCTCTACTACCGTATCGGACTGCAGTACGCTCCCGCGGACTTGAGGCTTCCTCCCGCCGAGCGCGGCTTCACGGTGGAGCGGGCCTACGAAGGCGCCGACGACAAGACCGACGTGCGGCGGGACCCGGACGGTACGTGGCGCCTCCGTGCGGGCGCGCGCGTGCGTGTCCGCCTGACCATGGTCTCGAGCGCCCGCCGCTTCCATGTGGCCCTGGTGGACCCGCTGCCTGCGGGCCTGGAGGCGCTGAACCCGGCCCTGGCCACGACGGGCACGCTCCCCCCCGGCCCACCCGAGGAGGTGACGGTGCTGGGCGCGCCCGGCCTCGGCGGCCCCGGACGGCCGGGGATGTGGTGGTTCTGGACGCGGCCTTGGTTCGACCACCAGAACCTGCGCGATGAACGGGTGGAGGCCTTCGCGTCCCTGCTCTGGGAGGGCGTCTACAGCTATTCCTACCTGGCGCGGGCCACGACCCCCGGGGCCTTCGTGGTCCCGCCGTCCAAGGCGGAGGAGATGTACCACCCCGAGACCTTCGGCCGGAGTGGAACGGACCGCGTGGTCGTGGAGTGAGCCCCGGCCCTAAGGGGACCGATTCCGAGGGCTAGTTGGGCGCCCGTTGACCGGCGCGGAAGGTCGTCCAGGGCCCGGTTTTCATGTCGCGCAGGATGGAGTCCTGCCAGGCGTACTCGGGGCGCGCGACCAGGAACGGTCGGGCCAGAAAGTCCGGCCCGCACAGAGGACCCATGCGGGCCCGGAAGCTGAGCGCCGCCGCCATGGCATCGTCCATGGCCTTGCCCTGCACAGCGCCCCCTGGGTAGAAGGCACCCCACTCCCATTCCTTCACGCCCCGCGGGGAGAGGTCCACCCGACCGCAAAGAGCGCGCTCGTCGGGCTCCCGCCGGCCGAGGACCACGTCTTGATCATCCCCCAGGAAGGCCTCGGCCAGGGCGGCGTCGATCTTGCCCCGGGACTCCTTCATGAGCTGCTCCCAGCGGGCCCGGCGCGCGTTGGGGGAGCTGCCCGCGTCGCCGGGCTTGAAATCCGTCTCTTCCTGGATCAGGACGGGGTCGCGGGCGAAGTTGGAACCTACGAAGTAGCCGTCCTTGCTTCGCCAGAGCCGATGGGTCTTCAGGCCCAGCTCCAGCTGGGCAATCTCCCCCGTCTTGCGGTCCCCGATCAGCCAGTCGTTGGCGTAGCCGCCGTTATTCCCGTCCAGCATGAGTCGCACGTAGTCGTCGATGGTGGCCGCGTACTGGAGGGCCTTGCGGGAGCGCACGAACTCCGGCTTGCCCTTGGGATCGTAGCCTTTGAACTGGGTGATGGTCGTCTCCGTCACCATGAGGCCCGCCGCGTTCACGCCGAAATCGTCGTCGCTGGTGATGACCCCCGGGAAGCCGTCCATGAGCATGCGCTGGCCACGCGCGGGGACAAGGTCGAAGACCACGTTCCAGCGCGCGCCCGCCCAGTAGCTGGTCCAGTTGTTGTGGGCAATGACGATCCGTCCGTCCCGGGTGTAGCTGCCGGTGGCCACGAACGCGCTGCAATTGCCCGGGCTCACCAGGCGCGGGGCGGGGGTGGCTTTCTGCCGCGCGTTGAGCCAAGGCACGTAGTAGTCGGGCAGCTCCTCGAAGGCGTTGAGGGCGACCAGGTCGTGGATGTCCAGGGCCACCCCCTTTGCGCGCGCCCCTTCCAGGATGCCCGCGAGCTCCTCCCGGTACTCCTGGTCGATCCCCGGCCAGAGCACGTCGCGGGCGGCGGCCCGGAAGAAGGCCCAGTCGCGCTTGGTCCGGTGGGTGGCGTCGAGGCGGACGGCGGCGAGGGCGTCCGCGATCTCGGGGGCGAGAAGAGCCCCGTGCTGGAAGCCAACCCGGTCGGGCGAACCCTCCAGGTGGACGTAGATCCACCCTCCCGCTTCGAACCGGTAAGCGCCTTGGAGGCGGGGATCGTCGGCGGGCGGAGACCCCGCGGCCAGAAGCAGCACCGCCCCCGCCGCGACCTTCAGGACATCTCGTCTCACACGCCCTCCTCTGCCCGCGCGGTCACTTGCCCGTGGCCACCGCCCGGCGGGCGATGGCGTCCACCACCCCGGGGGCGAGAAGACGGACGAAGCGGCCCACCTTTCCCTTCAGGGTCATGACCAGCTGCCGCTGCCGTCTCTCCATGGCCCGCACGGTGAGGGCCGCGCACTCCTCCGCGGTCATGATCTTCGACTCCTGCATGGAGCTCGTCCCCAGGGGTTGGCCGTCGGGCCCCGCCGACCGGCGGTGGATCTCGGAGCGCACGAAGTAGGGAGCGATCACGGTAACGGAGACGCCGGTCCCCGCGAGCTCGATGCGGAGGGAATCGAAGAAGCCGAAGAGCGCGTGCTTGCTGGCCGCGTAGCCGGTCCGGGTGGGGACGCCGGTGAGGCCGGCCAAGCTGGCCATGGCCACAATCTGTCCCCGACTCTTCTTGAGGTGGGGTAGCGCGTGGTAGGTGGGGTAAACGCAGCCCAGGTAGTTGACCTTCATCAAGTGCTCGTAGACGGAGAGGTCCTTGGTCTCGTCGAGACGAGCGATCATGCCGATCCCGGCGTTGTTGACGAGCACGTCCAGGGCCTTGAAACGGTCGATGGTCTTCTCGATCAAGGCCTGGCAGGCCTCGGGCGACGACACGTCGGTGGGAACGACCAGGGTATCCGCCCCCTTGGCCGCGCAGCCCTCCGCCACCGCGTCGAGGGCTGCCCGGTCCCGGGCGGCCAGGACCAAGCGCGGGCGCTGCTCGGCCAGGGCCAGGCAGAGGGCCCTGCCGATGCCGGAGGAGGCGCCCGTGATCACCACCACCTTGCCCGTATACACGGCCATGGTCAGAACTCCTTGGCGCGGTAAGTGTCCTGGCCGCCCAGCACGGTCAGGAGGACCTTCGCGGTGAGGATCCGTTCCGGAGGGACGGCGAGAATGTCCTCCGACAGTACCACGAGGTCGGCCACCTTGCCGGCGGAGAGCGTCCCCTTCAGGGTCTCTTCCAGGCAGGCGTAGGCGGCGTCCTTCGTGAAGTGGCGGAGGGCCGCTTCCGCGGAAATGCGGTTCTGCGGCTGGAAGCCCCCGGCCGGCGTCCCCTCGGGGGTCATGCGCGTCACCGCGCAGTAGATTCCCTTCAGCACATCGCACGAGAAGACCGGCCAGTCGCTGCCGAAGGCCTGCGCGACCCCGGCCTCGTCCCACAGCCGGAACGCGTTGGCCTGGGCTGCGCGTTCCGGGCCCAGGAGCACGGCGTAGTTCTGGAGCGTGGTGCGGCCGGGGTTGGCGAAGAGGGGCTGGGTGGAGGCCACCACCCCCAGGGCCTTGAAGCGGGCCCGGTCCTCGCCCGTGGGCACCTCCGCGTGCTCGATGCGATGGCGCCGCGTGCGGGGGCCGTTGACCTGGGCCGCGTAGGCATAGGCGTCCAGGGCCATGCGTATGGCCTTGTCCCCCACGGCGTGGAGCTCGATCTGGAAGCGCTCCTTGTCGTAGAAAGCGGCCGCTCGGTTCAGGTCCTCTTGCGTCCAGTTCACGATGCCGGTGCCGCCTCCCGCGTAGGGCTCGAACAGGGCGGCCGTCTTCGCGTCCACGACCCCGTCCAAGAAGCCCTTCACGGCTCCCAGGCGGAGACGCGGGCTCTGGTTTTGGGCCTGCAGTTCCCGGTAATGGGCGAGGCTGTCGGGCGTCGGGTCCTTGACCAGGGGCAGCGCACCGTACACGCGGAGCTTGAGCCCGCCCTCCCGGAGAACGCGGTCGAAGACAGGCAGGTCGTCCTCGTCGAAGGAGGCATCCTGGACGGACGTGAGGCCGTAAGAAATGGCGAGGTCGAGGCCCTTCCGGAGAGCCCGGTACTTGTCCTCGGTCCCGGGGGTGGGGACCTTCCTCCGCACGAGCTCCATGGCCCCTTCCTTCAGGAGGCCGGTGGGCTCTCCCCCGGAATCCCGCACGATTTGTCCGTGCTCGGGATCCCGGGTCCGCCGGTCGATCCCCGCGAGAAGGAGCGCGATCGAGTTGGCCCAGCCCGAGTGGCCATCGCGGTCCCGAAGCCAGACCGGGTGGTCGGAGACGACGGCGTCCAGGAATCGTTTATGGGGCGCTTCCGGAAAGTCCCCGTAGGCCCACCCCTGGCCCACGAACCAGAGGCGGTCGGGGTGGACCCGCGCGTAGGCGGCGAGCCGCCGCTGCACCTCTTCCCCACCGGCCGCACCCGCGAGGTCCAGCTCATCCAGTCCGAGGCTGCCGCTCATGAAGTGGAGGTGGGCGTCGTTGAAGCCGGGACAGGCAAAGCGCCCTTTCAGGTCCACCACCTCCGTCGCTTTCTCCGCCAGGCGGCGGATCTCCTGGGTGGTCCCCACGGCCAGGATGGTCGTGCCCCTGACGGCCACGGCTTCCACCCGGGGATGCGCCTCATCGCCCGTCCAGATCCGGCCGTTGACGAAGATGCGGTCGGCCTTCTCGCCCGCCCCCGCGGTGGCCGCGAATCCCAGGAAAAGGACGATGAGCGCGTCGTGTCTCATAGGGCCTCCGGCTGGTCCAGGCCGCGTGGGGGCGCCGAGCCGCCGCTTGACGTGGCCGTGCATCAGGAAAACGCCCTCGTCCGGTGCGGCCTCCGGGCCAAGGTTACGGTGACCCGGCCGGCTTGGGGGAAGACGGCGAGTGCGGCCACGGCTCCAGGGTCAACACGTGCACGGTGGGGCCGGGGAGGAAGGGGGTGGGCTCGCCCCGGACCCAGGCCGCGTGGCCGTCCCCGTAGTGCGGCGACAAGGGATGCCCGCTCTGGCCGCCGGGCATGTGGAAGAAACCCTCCCTCTCCCGGCCGGGGGACACCACCATCCGCTCGGAGGCGCCCGCCTCTGGGCTCTGGAAGCGGGGCATGTGGCTGTCTCCGGGAAGCGGCTCCCGCGGCATGTCCAGGAAGCGGCCGAGAAGGGGAACCACGCGGCCGAGCGGGTGCTGAACGCGGGCCGTGTTCCTCTCGCCCCAGGTGCGCTCCGACAGGTTGGATCCCGCCCGCGCCACGTCTTCAAGGGCGACGTCCACTGCGGCCAGAAGCTGCGCCTCCCAGGTCGCGTAGCGCGGGCCCAGGAGGTGGGTCGGCCTCTCCGTCACCAGCGCCCAAAGGGGCCCCTCGATGCGGGGGATCCGCTTCAGATCGAAGCGGGGGTCGGCCCGACGGCAGGGAGCGGTCAGCGCCCCCAGGACCTGCTCCGCCAGGTTCGAGCGGAACGCCCGCACCAGGCGGTACCCGGCCGAGTCCACGGAAGCGTGGCCACCCCAGGCCTCCACCAGGCGACGCATCTCGGCCCGGCGGGGCGAGACAGCTATGACCTCCGCGCTGAGCGTGCGCAAGAGCAGGTCTCGCCAGCGCGCCAGGAAGAGCGCGCGGTCGTCGAGCTGGATGCGCAGCATGTCCAGCTCCCGGGGCTTATCGAGGGCGAAGAGGTCGTCCCTGATCTGGCGGGCCCGAGCCCCCAGGTCGTAGAAGCTCTCGCCGATCATCTCCGCCATCTTGCCGTCCACGACCCGCTGGTTGGCGGTCCAGAGGCGTCCGCTGGGGGGATCCACGAGCCGCGGGTGCTCCGCAGGGGTGAGCCAGCCATCCCAGCGGCGCCTGCCGTCCGCCCAGGACCCGGGCAGCCGGCCATCGAAGCCCACCCGCCGGGGCATCACGCCGATGACCGTCCAGCCGATGCGGCCGGTGGCGTCCGCGCAGACGAAATTCTGGGCGGGGATGCCCGCGCGGCCCGCGAGGTCAAGGGCCTCGTCCAGGGAGCGGGCGGTCTCGAGCCGAGCGAGGCCGAAGTTCACGGCCTCGACATCGTGGGCCACCCAACGCAGAGCGCGCGGGCGCCCGCGGTGGTCGTGGTCCACGATCGGCCCCCAGACGGTGGAGACCACCTCCAGCGTCTCCTCGGCCTCCCCCTTGACCCGAATGCGCTCCCGGGCGTGATCGAGCTTGCGCGGGCCCGCGGGCGTGAGATACGCGTCTTTGTCCCCGGGGTCGGACTCGATCTCCACAAGATCGCTCCAGTCCCCTTCGGTGTTCGTGAACCCCCAAGCCACGTGGGTGTTGCTCCCCACCACCACCGCGGGTGTCCCCGGCAGCGTGACCCCCGTGATGCGATGGGTCTCCCCATCCGTTCCCGGCCAGGCGAGCGACGCCCGGTACCAGGTGTTCGGAACCGCGATGCCAAGGTGCATGTCGTTGGCGAGGAGGGCGCCCCCGTGGGCGGTGAGGCGACCCGCCACCGCCCAGTTGTTGCTGCCCGGCTGGTGCTCGGGTTCCGGGTCTCCCCCCGCCTCCCTCGGAAAACGCCCGGAGGGATCCCGGCCCTGGTTCCTGAGGTCGAGCGCCTCCGGCCCTGGCAGGGGGGCCGCGGGCAGGGCTCCGCCCATGTCCGGGGTATCCCATTCCGTCCCCCGGGGGGCGAGAAACTCGAAGACGGGAGCGGGCAGCAGGTCGTGCATCAGCCCGAGATCCGATTCACGCCCCCCTTTCGGGTCCTGGAGAGTAGCGAACATGGCCAGGGCCGCGAGCACGCTGTCTTCCGGGCGCCAGGGAGCGGGGTCCACACGGAGGGCCAGGTATTCGAAGGGCTTCCCCCCCAGGGCGGCGAGCCCGGCGTTGACCCCTTCGGCGTAGGCCTGGACCAGGGTCCGCTCCTCCGGCGACCCGGCCTCGACCACGCGCTCCGCCACCGATCGCAATCGGTGCACCCGGATTTCCCGGTCCAGCTTCAGCGCCACCCGGCCCACGATCTCCGCCAGCTCCCCCGCCGCCCGACGGCGCAGCAGGTCCATCTGAAAGAAGCGGTCCTGGCCGTGCAGAAAGCCGGTGGCCCTCGCTACGTCCGGCCGGTTCCCGCCTTGGATGGTGGGCACGCCCAGGGCGTCGCGTTCGATGCGCACGGGCGCGCGGAGGCCCACGAGCACGCGCGTTCCCTCGAGCTGGGGCAGGCTGGCCCGGAGGCGGGCGCGCACATAGAGGCCACCCGTGAGGAAAGAGAGGACGACCGCGGCCAGGACCAAGCCCCCGATAACGACGGGGCTCCGCCGGCCCGAGGGTTGAGCGCCCTCCCGACCAGTCACTCCATCGCCCGATGTGATGTCCGCGAGGATGGCCCGCCCGCGGTCCATCTCTCGAGTGGCGTGCGGCTAGGAAACCCGGGCGTCCGGTGGCGGGCGGCGGGGGGAGAGGTCGCGGTTATCCGGGCCGGGCCTCCTGGAGTCTGCTTGCCGCTCAGCCGTCGCTCGGCTCGTCTTCGAAGTTGCCGATGAGCTGCTTCAGACGCACGTGGACGTCGAAGGTGGTCACGAACTTCAGCCCGTACTGAACGGTTCCGGAAGGACCGTCGTTGGTCCAGACGATGCGCCCCGGTGTCTCGATGGGCTGGGCTTCGCGGGCGAAGCTGAGGGTGAGCACGACCTCTTCGCCTACATCGAACTTGGCGGCGGTGAGAACACAGCTGCCGCACTCGGAAATATTCGCGACGACCCCGTATGCCAACGGCCTCTTTGGATGTTCGAGGGCTACGGTGACGGGCTTCGCGGGAACGACCCGGAGGGCGCCCCTCTCGCGCATGGCCAACCTCACTACCGGCGCTGACGTCGCTCACACGACGCCCCGCCCTAACAGCGCTCGCGCTCGCGGCTCCCGCCACCATCTTCCCGGACGGGTCCCGCTCCAGCGCGCCGCCAGATCTCAACGGTACGCCTTTAGAACCCTAACGTCAATGGGCACCCCCGGACGGGGCTTCTACGCGGCCAAACAGGATCGCAAAGATTCACAATCCGATCACCCATCATTTCCGGCGCTGCGCCTGCTTGGCCACCGCTTCCGCCGCCTTGCGGGCTGCGGCCGGATCCCCCAGATAGTAGTGGCGCAGCGGGCGCAGGCCCTCGTCCAGCTCGTAGACGAGGGGGATGCCGGTGGGGATGTTCAGGCCCACGATCTCCGTGTCCAACGTCCCGTCCAAGTGCTTGACGAGCGCCCGGAGGCTGTTGCCGTGGGCGGCGATGAGGACGCGCCGGCCGCGGCGGATCTCCGGCGCGATGGTTTCCTGCCAGTAGGGCAGGAAGCGGTCCACCGTGTCCTTGAGCGACTCCGCGAGTGGAATCTCCGCCGCGGCCAGGCCGGCGTAACGGCGGTCGTGTCCGGGGTAGCGCTCGTCATCGGTGGTCAGGGCAGGAGGGGGGTCCGCGTAGCTGCGACGCCAGAGAAGCACCTGCTCCTCGCCGTACTTGGCTGCTGTCTCCGCCTTGTCCAGGCCCTGGAGGGCCCCGTAGTGCCTCTCATTGAGCCGCCAGTTGCCGTGCACGGGCACCCACATGCGGTCCAGGCCCTCGAGAACGATCCAGAGGGTGCGGATGGCCCGCTTGAGGAGGGACGTGTAGGTGATGTCGAAGTCATATCTGCCCTCCCGGAGCAGGCGTGCTGCCTCTTGCGCCTCCTGGACCCCGCGGGGCGAGAGATCGACATCGGTCCAGCCCGTGAAGCGGTTCTCCAGGTTCCAGATGCTCTCGCCGTGCCGCAGCAGGACAACCTTGATCACGGCCCGATCTCCCTCGCGCAAAAGATCAAGAAAGCCAAACCCGGAGCTCTCCGCGGACACCGCTCACCCGCCCTCCGTGGCCCGCTCGTGGCCCCCAGGGGAGGAGCGGGCGAGCCCGAACGGGGAGCGCGTTATGGGGCTGATTATAGAAGGAGGACGGGCGCGTTTGCGGCCCTCGGACACCGCCATTAGAGTCGAGCCGTGCTCGAGAGCCCCTTCAAGCTCCTCGCCCGCCTTCCGGGTCCGGTGCGTCTCCTGATCACGGGCACCCTCATCAACAAGGTGGGCACCTTCATCGTGCCTTATCTCACCATCGTGCTCTTTCGCGAGTTCCACCTGACCGAGACCCAGGTGGCGGAGCTGTTCTCCGCTTACGGGGCGGGCTCCATCGTCTCCATCCTGGCCGGCGGTTTTCTGACCGACCGCATGGGACGCCGCCGGACCCTCATGGTGAGCCTCTTCGGTAGCGGAGTTCTGGCCGTGGGCCTGGGATTCGCGCCCTCCACGCGGGTCTTCGTTCCTCTGCTCGTGCTCTTCGGGTTCGTGGCCGACCTCTATCGGCCCGCCGCCTCCGCGATCATCGGAGACCTGCTCCCTTCCACCCACCGCGTGTCCGGCTTCGCCGCCTTGCGCATGGCCGTGAACCTGGGCTTCGCGGTGGGGATGGCGGTCGGGGGGCTGCTCGCGGATTGGAGCTGGCGGCTGCTCTTCGTCGGGGACGGGCTCACGACGCTCATTTACGGCCTGGTCGTCTACCTCTTCATCCCCGAGACGCGGCCGGAGGCGCAGGAGAGCCGGGCTCTTCCGGGCCTCCCTGCTCCGCCCGAGAGCCCCTTCCGGGACGGGATCTACCTTCAAATGACCGCGGTGGGGTTCGCCTTCTCGCTCGTCTTTTTCTCCCACATCAGCGTGATGCCGCTGACCATCACCGGCGCCGGCTACCCCGCGCTGGCCTACGGCCTGCTCGTGGGCCTGAACGGGCTCCTCATCGCGCTCTTCGAGATCTCTCTCGTGGAGAAGCTCAAGCGCTTCCGTCGGCTGCGGGTGGCCGCGCTCGGAGAGGCTCTGGCCGGCCTCGGCTTCGGTCTCACCGGTCTCATTCTCCACTGGGGCTGGTGGCTCATGAGCGTCCTCACCTGGACGGCAGGGGAGATCCTCGCCTCACCCCAGCAGATGGCGTTCATCGCGGACTGGGCCCCGCCCGCCGCCCGCGGCCGCTACTTGAGCCTCTACCAGGCCACCTGGAGCCTGGCCTTCGCAATCAACCCCATCCTGTTCCTGCCCGTCCACGCCACTCTGGGCGAGCCCCGCTTCTGGGGCCTCATGTTCCTGATCGCCCTGCCGGGGGCCGCGGTCCTCGTCCGCCTCGACCGCATCGCGGACCGGCCCGACCGCCTGCGCGGCCTCAGCCTCCCCCCCGCCGATCCCGAGCTGCTCCGAGCGATCGCGCCCGAGGGGTGAGGGTCAGACGATCCCCAGCGCCGCGATCCTCTCCAGGAGCGGGGGGTGCGAGTGGTAGACCCGGGAAAAGAGGGGATGGGAGAGGGGTAGGAGCCGGCTCTTCTCGCGGAGCTTCAAGAGGGCCTCCGCAAGGTCGGACCCGGCCACCCCCCGGGTCACGGCGAAGGCGTCGGCCGCGAACTCGTGGCGGCGGGAGACCGCGTTCTCCAGAGGCTGGAGCAGGAACTCCAGGGGGCCGAACCAGAGGCCGAAGACCAGGAGCGCGCCGTAGGAGGAGGGCCGCAAGGAGAAGGCGGTGTAGAAGGCGGTGAGGGGGAGGCAGCGGCCGAGCGCGTAGAAGAGGACCCCGGTGCTCAGGATCCCGAGGAGGAGCCGGTTGCGCACGTGGTGGAGCTTGAAATGGCCGAGCTCGTGGGCCAGCACGGCCACGATCTCCCTGGTGCCCAAGGCCTCGAGGAGGGTGTCGAAGAGCACGATCCGCTTGTCGCGGAAGAGGCCCGTGAAGTAGGCGTTGCCATGGGCGGTCCGGCGCGAAGCGTCCATCACGAAGAGACCGCCCGCCCGGAAGCCGGTCCTCTCCGCGAGGGCCCGGATCGCATCCTTGAGCTCGCCCTCGGGCAGGGGCGAGAAGCGGTTGAAGAGGGGGGCCAGGAGCGTGGGGTAGATCCAGGTCGTGACCACGCTGAAGCCGCTCACCGCCAGCCAGGCGTAGAGCCACCAGGCCGGACCCGCCTTCTCCATGATCCCGAGCAGGATGGCGAGCAGGGGGCCGCCAAGGGCGACGGTGAGGGCGATCCCCTTCAAACGGTCGAGGAAGAACCCCCCCCCACGTCTGGCGGTTGAACCCGTGGCGCTCCTCGATTCGGAAGGTGTAGTAAAGGCCGAAGGGCAGGCTCAGAAGCCCGCCCGCCGCGCCGAAGAGGGCGAAAAAGGC
Organism: Vicinamibacteria bacterium; assembly: GCA_035570235.1. Taxonomy (NCBI): domain Bacteria; kingdom Pseudomonadati; phylum Acidobacteriota; class Vicinamibacteria; species Vicinamibacteria bacterium. The sequence goes on from DATMML010000074.1 coordinate 20,514, forward strand.
GAGACCCGCGCCGATCGGTCCGAAGCGCCCGCCCAGGGCCAGAGCCTCCTTCTCCATCCAGCCCAGGCCGCCCGCGGCCAGGAAGGCAAGCATGACCAAGACCTCTGTCCAACCGCGCACGATGCCGAAGAGGTAGCGGTCCCGTGCGTAGGCCAGGGCGGCGGTCATCTCCTCCTCTCCGATGCGGAGCCGGCCGGCAGCCTCCGCGCGGTGGTTGGGGTCGAGGGTGTAGCGGCGGTTGAGGGCAGCGAGCCCGTGCTCCAGAGCCTGCTGGCCGGCGCGAAGCAGAAGGAAGAGGGGCAGAAGGGCGTTCATGTGAGGGCCGGCGCCGCGACCTTGGGGAGCCCGCGGTAGAATTCTCTCACGACCCCGTGACGATCCCGACCCTCCTCCTCCTCTCGCTCCTCGAAGCCGGCCCCGTCGACCTGCTCGTCCGTGGGGGCACCGTGGTCACCGTGGATCCCCAGATGCGGGTGCTCGAGGGAGGCTCGGTGGCGGTCCGCGGCGGGGTCATCGAGGCCGTCCTCGCCTCCGGCGAGCCCCTGCCCGAGGCGCGGGAGGCCCTCGACGCCCGCGGGCACCTGGTCATCCCCGGCCTGGTCAACGCGCACGGTCACGCCCCCATGGTCCTGTTCCGAGGAATCGCGGACGACCTCCCGCTCATGGAATGGCTGAAGGGCGTCATTTTCCCGGCCGAGGCCAAGCACGTCGACCGAGAGTTCGTGTACTGGGGAACGCTCCTGGCCTGCGTCGAGATGGCCCGGAGCGGAACCACCACCTTCGCGGACATGTACTACTTTGAGGAGGAAGTCGCCCGCGCCGTGGACCGGGCCGGCCTTAGGGGTGTGCTCGGGCAGACCATCATCGGCTTCCCCGCCCCTGACTACAAGACACCCGAGGCCGCCCTCGCGGGGGCGGAGACGTTCCTGCGCCAGTACCGCGACCATCCGCGGGTAGTGCCTTCCGTGGCGCCCCATGCGCTCTACACCACGTCCCTCGAGGTCGTGCGCCAAGCCCACGCCCTCGCCCGTCGCTACCGGGTCCCGTTCCAGATTCACGCCGCCGAGTCGCCGGAGGAAGACCGCGCGGTTCGCGCGAAGGTGGGCCAGACCGCGGTCCCCGCGCTCGACGGGGCGGGCGTGCTCGGGCCGGGGCACCGTTCTCCATCACGGCATCACCCTCACCGACGACGACATCCGCCGGCTGTCCCTCCGCGCGGTCGGAGTGTCCCACAACCCAGGCAGCAACATGAAAGGGGCGGCGGGCCTGGCGCGGGTCCCGGAGATGCTGGCGGCGGGGATTTCGGTGGGGCTGGGCACGGACGGGGCGGCGAGCAACAACAACCTAGACCTTTTCGAGGAGATGGACATCGCAGCTCGGGTGCACAAACTCTTCCGCGAGGATCCAACCGTCATGCCCGCGCGGGTGGTCTTCAAGATGGCTACCCTGGGAGGCGCGCGCGCGCTCGGGATGGGCGACCGGATCGGATCCATCGAGGCGGGAAAGCAGGCGGATCTGGTCCTGGTGGACCTGCGCCAGCCCGAGCTCACGCCCCTCTACGACCCCTACTCCCACCTGGTCTACGCCATCAAGGGCGGTCACGTGCGGACGGTGCTGGTGGGCGGGCGGGTGGTGGTGAGGGACCGGAAGATGACCACCCTCGACGCGGAGGAGGTCATGGCCCGAGCCAACGTGATCCGAAGCCACATCCGAAACTAGAGCGATCCCCCGGGGCACGGCCCGATCCGTCGATCGGCCCCCGGCTTGCGGTGGTCGCGCCACGTATCCGCTGAAGGCCGGGTGTTGGCGGTCGCTCCGGCGTTGCCGCGCCCGGCCCTCACGCACAGCCAAGGCGCCTTGCGGGGCCCGGGAGATTGGACAACACTCGCACCGTCTTCTGACTCGGGGAGGTGGGCCGTGAAGCGCTGGCTTGGGCTGGGGGTCGTGGCGGGCCTGGGGTTGCTGATAGCGGGGGCGGGCGGGGACGCACCCAACTCTCCCAGAAAGACCGTCACCGACGACCGTCACGGGGTCCAAGTCTCGGAGGACTACCGCTGGCTGGAGGAAACGAGTGAACCGGAGGTGAGGGACTGGGTGAAGGCCCAGAACACGCGCACCCAGGCCTACCTCGACGCGCTCCCCTCCCGCGCCGCCCTCCGCGGTCGCCTGCAGCGGGCCTACCAGGCGAGCTCTCCCAAATACTACGACCTGCGGCAGGAGGGGGGGACGCTCTTCGCGCGCAAGGTGCAGCCACCCAAAGAGCAGCCGTTGCTGGTCGCCCTGCAGCCGGCGGCGGCGGCCGACCCCGCTACCGAGCGCGTGATCGTGGACCCCAGCGCCTTGAGCGCCAAGGACTCCCTCTCCATCGATTGGTACGTGCCCTCCCACGACGGGAAGAAGGTGGCGGTCGCCCTCTCCGCAGGCGGAAGCGAGGACGCGGACCTCCACATCCTGGACGCGCTCACCGGCCAGAAGTTGGAGGCCCCGATCCCCCACGTGAACTTTCCAACCGCGGCCGGGAGCGCGGCCTGGACCGCCGACGGCTCGGCCCTTTACTACACCCGCTACCCGCAGGGCAACGAACGGCCGCCCCAGGATCGAGGCTTCTACCAGCAGGTCTGGCGGCATCGCCTGGGCACCTCGTTCCGAGCCGACACCTACGTGATCGGGAAAGAGTTCCCCCGCATCGCGGAGATCCAGCTCGAGTCCCGCGACGGGAAGAGCCTGCTCGTCTCGGTGGCGAACGGAGACGGGGGGGAGTTCGCCCACTACTTGATGGGGGCGGAGGGAACCTGGACCGAGGTCACTCGCTTTGAGGACGAGGTGGTCTCGGCCACCCTCGGGCCGGACGAGGCGCTTTATCTCGTGTCCCGAAAGGACGCCCCCCGGGGCAAGGTCCTGCGGCTCCCGGCCGCGAGCCCGCGCCTGGCCACGGCGGAGACCATCGTGGCCGAGGGGGAAGCGGGCATCGAACCGCCCCTGACCGTCACGCAGAGCGGCCTTTACGCCCTCCGGGTGGCGGGGGGGCCGAGCCAGGTCGACATCTACGACCACCGCGGGAAGCCGCTCGGGGCCCTCCCCTTGCCTCCGATCTCCTCGGTTGACGCGGTGGTCAGCCTGGGCGGGGACGCGGTGCTCTTTGGGAGCGAGACTTTCCTGGATCCTCCGGGCTGGTACCGCTTTGCCGGCTCGGGTCGGCCCTCCCGCACCGCTCTCTCCACAAAGTCGCCCCTGCGATTCGACGACGCCGAGGCGGTGCGGGAGTTCGCGGTCTCCCGGGACGGGACGAAGGTGCCGTTGAACATCATCCGCCGGAAGGGGACCCCGCTCGGCGGCCAGAACCCGACCCTGCTCACCGCCTACGGAGGCTTTGGGATCAGCATGGCTCCCTCCTTCCTCGGCAACCGCGGGAGGATCTGGCTCGACGGAGGCGGCGTCTACGTCGTCGCCAACCTCAGGGGCGGGGGAGAGTACGGCGAGGCCTGGCACCAGGCCGGCCGCCTCACCCGGAAGCAGAACGTCTTCGACGACTTTGCCGCCTGTGCGAAGCACCTCATCGACCACGGCTACACATCGCCGCCCCGGCTCGCCATAGAAGGGGGCAGCAACGGCGGCCTCCTCATGGGGGCGGCCCTCACCCAGCAGCCCCAGCTCTTCCGCGCCGTGGTCTCCTTCGTCGGGATCTACGACATGCTGCGGGTGGAACGGGATCCCAACGGAACGTTCAATGTCACCGAGTACGGCTCGGTCCGTGACCCCGAGCAGTTCCGGGCCCTGTACGCCTACTCGCCGTACCACCATGTGAAGGACGGCACCGCCTACCCGGCAGTATTCCTGCTCACGGGCGACAACGACGGGCGCGTGAACCCTGCCCACTCCCGCAAGATGACGGCCCGCCTTCAGGCGGCCACCTCGTCCGGGCGGCCCATCCTTCTCCGAACCACCGCCTCCGCCGGGCACGGCTTCGGGACCGCGGCCAGCGAGCGGATCGAGCAGGAAGCGGACGTGTTCGCGTTCCTCTTCGACCAGCTCGGCCTGCGCTACGAGGAGACCGCACCCTAGAGCGGGCGGGGTCGACCACCTCCCCGGGGCGCCGTCTCCCCCTCGACGCTCCGGGCCGGACCATCCACCGGTGCTAGGATGACGCTCCATGCCCGACGCCTCGGTGACGGTGATTGGAGGCGGCGTGGTGGGCCTAGCCGTGGCCGCCCGCCTCGCCCGCCGGCATCCGGATCTGGTGCTCCTCGAGCGCCACGAGAAGCACGGTCAGGAGGCGAGCAGCCGTAACAGCGAGGTCATCCACGCCGGCATGTACTATCCCCCCGGTTCCCTGAAGGCGCGGCTCTGCGTGGAGGGGAACCGGGTGCTCTACGACATCTGTGGCCGGCACGGCATCCCCCACCGGCGACTGTCCAAGCTCATCGTGGCCGGAAGCCCGGGGGACATCCCCGCCCTGGAGGGGCTCCTGGAGCGGGGGCGGAAGAACGGGGTGGAGCTCAGCATGATCTCGGCCGCGGAGTGCCGGGCCCTGGAGCCCAACGTCCGCTCCGCGGGAGCGCTTCTCTCTCCAAATACCGGGATTGTGAGCGCGCACGGTCTGATGGATTTCTTCCTCCGCCAGGCGCGGGAAGCGGGGGCCATTTTTCAGCCCCGCTCCGAGATCGTGGGCGTCGAGCGGCGCACCGGAGACTACCGGCTGGCCGTGAGGACGGGCGCGGAAGTGGATTCATTCACGACGGAGAGGGTGGTCAACGCCGCGGGGCTGGAGGCGGACACGATCGCGGCCTTGGCGGGGATCGACGTGGGCGCGGCCGGCTATCGGCTTCATCCCTGCAAGGGCAGCTACTTCTCGGTGCGGGCGGCCAAGGCGGGGCTGATCTCGCGGCTGGTGTATCCGGTTCCCGGCCACGTCAGCCTGGGCACCCACGCCGTGCTCGGCCTGGACGGGAGGCTGCGCTTCGGCCCGGACGCCGAGTATCTCCCCGACCGCCGGCCCGACTACGGCGTCGACGAGTCGCGGCGGGGGGCGTTTGGGGAAGCCGTGCGCCAGCTCGTACCCGCGATCGAGGATACCGACCTCGAGCCCGACTCCGCGGGAATCCGGGCCAAGCTCCAGGGACCGGGCGAAGCCTTTCGCGACTTCGTCATCGCGGAGGAGAGTGGGCGGGGACTGCCCGGTCTGGTCAGCCTCGTCGGCATCGATTCGCCCGGCCTCACCTCCGCTCCCGCCATCGCGGAAGAGGTGTCCCGGCTGATCGACGGCTGAGGTTTGGCCTCCTTCCCGGCCGGCCGGCGGCCTTTGCCTACGATCTCGCGCTCAACCCCGGGACGGTGTCTTCAGGAACGTTCCCCGCTCGAGCTCGGCGAACGCCTGGCGGAGCTGCTCCTGGGTGTTCATCACGATGGGGCCGTACCAGGCCACGGGCTCGGCGAGGGGCTTCCCGGACACCAGGAGGAATCGGATCCCCTCCTCCCGGGTCTCCACCGTGACCTCGTCCCCACGGTCGAAGAGCACGAGCGAGCGGTTGCCCACCTCCGCGGGAGGCGCGGTGTCCGCCCATCCGACCGGTTCTGTCGGCACCGCGAGGGGGCCCGACGCGTTGCAGAGCATCCCCGACCCCGCAAAGACGTAGGCGAAGGCATTGCGGGTCGTCTCCACAGGGAGAGTCTTCCTCTTGCCCGGCGGCACGGAGACATCGATATAGACGGGGTCGGTCGCGATGCCCTCCACGGGCCCGGTCGTGCCCCGGAAGCGCCCACAGACGACCGCAACCCGCGTCCCGTCGTCGTCCGTGATCACGGGAATTTCCGCCGCCTTCACATCCTGGTAGCGGGGGGCCGTCATCTTGAGGGACGAGGGCAGGTTCGCCCAGAGCTGGAACCCGTGCATGCGCCCGTCGCGATCGCCCTTCGGCATCTCCTGGTGGATGATCCCGCTCCCGGCCGTCATCCACTGTACATCGCCGGCGGCGATGGTCCCCTGATTCCCCATGCTGTCGCCGTGCTCGACGCTGCCTGCCAGGACGTAGGTGATGGTCTCGATCCCGCGGTGGGGATGCCACGGGAAGCCCGCCAGGTAGTCCTCCGGACGGTCATTGCGGAAGTCGTCGAGGAGCAGGAAGGGGTCGAAGTCGGACGTGTTGCCAAAGCCGAACGCTCGGCGCAGGTGCACGCCCGCGCCTTCAAGGGTCGGCTTGGCGGTGACCAGACGCTTGACGGGCCGAATGGACATGCTGACCTCCCTACCGAGGGCCACCCCTCTGGACGAAACAACGATACTCCAACCTCACATCAGGGGCGCTCCGGCGGACTCCCTAGGGCGGGCGATCTCCCACCGCCGACGACGGGCGGCGGATTGTCGGGTCGCCAACATGCTAGACAGGGTCGAAGGTGCCAGGGATCCACCCCCGCTCCTCAAGGGCGGGGCGAGAGCAACCGTGCGAGAGCCCAGAGCCCTTCGAGCAGCTTCCGGACGAATTCCCGCGTGCGCGCGTCGGTGAGGTGTCCCTCGGCATCGAACTTCTCATGGGCACGGCCGACGAGCACTTCCGGCTGCAGCACCGCATAGTTCTGCGTGTACGTGAGGGCCTGCCGTAGCTGGGTCTGCGCCCGCGCGGTTCCAGTAAAGCCCGGGCTGGCTCCCATGATCGCGACCGGCTTCCCCTGCATGGCCGAGCGGCCGGCCGGTCGCGAGGCCCAGTCCAGGGCGTTCTTCAGCACCCCCGGGACTCCATGCTGGTACTCGGGGGTCGAAATCAGGAGGGCCTGCGCGCGGCGGATGGCCTCCTTGAACTCCGCGACCGGTTGGGGATCACCCCGCTCCTCGAGGTCGTAGTTGTAGAGTGGAATCGTCCCCAGGTCGTAGGGCTCGATCGTCATTCCCGGAGGAGCCAGCTCCTGCGCGGCTCGCAGCAGGCCCCTGTTCAACGAGCCGCGGCGGAGACTCCCCGCGAAACCCAGTACCTTGATGACGTCCTTGTGTGGCTCCCCGTCGGCCATGTCTGAGCCTCCGCGTCATTGTGACTTTGGGTGGCGTTTTCGTCCCACCCCCGCGCCGTCCCAGACTTGAACGACGCGCATTTACTCCCGCCCCCCGTGCTGCGAGAATCTTCCGCATAGGGGTAGAAAACATGTGGATTCCTGCGCTTCTCAAGCCCGACCACGAGCGTTACGAAGGTGTACGCCCAGTCAATATCTATCTCCTGAGGCTGCTCTTTGTATTGGTGTTCGTCTTTGTGGGATATGACTC
>DATMML010000075.1 GCA_035570235.1 Vicinamibacteria bacterium
ACCCTCGGGAAGGGAGGAATGGCCTCCGTCTACAGGGCCTACGAGACCGACCTGGATCGGTACGTGGCCCTCAAGGTCCTGCCCGCCGGGTTCCTGCACGACGACAGCTTTTCGGAGCGCTTCCGTCGCGAAGCCAAGGTCATCGCCCGCCTGGAACACCCGCACATCGTGCCCATCCACGCTTTCGGCATCGACGAGGGGGTCCCCTGGATGGCCATGCGGCTCATCGCGGGAGGCACCGTGGCTTCCCTTCTCCGCCAAGGGCCAATAGAGCGGAGCCGCACGGTGCGGATCCTCGAGGACGTGGCCTCGGCCCTCGACTACGCCCACCTGAAGGGGGTCGTCCACCGCGACGTCAAGCCGCCCAACATCCTCCTGGACGAGGAAGACCGCGCTTACCTCGCGGACTTCGGAGTGGCCCGGATAACGGAAGGGTCCACCTTCCTCACCCAGACCGGGGTGCTGGCGGGCACGCCCCAGTACATGGCGCCCGAGCAGGCCCGGTCCGGGGCCGCGACCAACCGCTGCGACATCTACGCGCTCAGCGTGGTCGCGTACGAGATGCTGACGGGCCGCGTCCCCTTCACCGCGGACACTCCGGTGGCGCTGCTGATGCGCCACGTCCAGGATCCGGTGCCCGTCCCCGTCGGCCTGCCGGAGCCTCTGGCCGGGGCCTTGCTCCGCGGTCTGGCCAAGCAGCCCGAGGACCGCTGGCCGTCCGCGCGTGCCCTGGTCGAGGCCCTGAAAGGGGGATTGGGGGTGACGGCCCCCGCCGCCGAGCACAAACCACCCGTCCCGGAAGCGTCCTTCGTCTCGGAGCCGCACCTCGCGGGGGCGGCCCCAAACCGGTGGCCGTCTCCGCGCGCGCTTTTCGGGGGAGCGGCGGTCTTAGGGGTGGTGGCTCTGGCCCTGCTCCTCGCCCGGGAGCGACGGGAGGCGCCGGCCGCGAAACCCCCGTCCCCTGCGCCCGCCGCCGCCGTCTCGTCCGCGCCACCTGCCGTTGCCCCCACGCCGGAGATTCTTCCCTCCCCCACACAAGCGGCGCCTGCCCCCGAGCCGCGGGCGGGGGAGGTCCGCCAAAACCCTAAGGACGGCCTGGAGTACGTCTTTATTCCGCCCGCCGACCGCTTCGCCATGGGCTGCGTCTCCGCCGACCGGGACTGCTACGCGGACGAAAAGCCGGCGCATCGCGTCCACCTCAGCCACGGGTATTGGCTGGGCCGGACGGAGGTTCCGGTGGGGGCCTACAAGCGCTTCAGCACCGCCGCCGGTCGGCCCCTGCCGACCGCGCCCCCCTTCAACGCGGGCTGGACGAACGATGAGCAGCCGATCGTCTACATGACCTGGGCCGACGGCGCGGCGTTCTGCGAGTGGGCGGGGGGCCGGCTGCCCACGGAAGCGGAGTGGGAATACGCGGCCCGCGGGGGGCAGGAGGGGGCCCGGTACCCCTGGGGCAACCAGAGCCCGGTCTGCCGGGAGGGTGCTCCCAACGGCGCCAAGTTCGACGACGGCGGCGCCTGTCGGGGATCGGGGCCTGAGCGGGTGGGCTCCTTCCGGCCCAACCGCTTCGGCCTTTACGACGTGAGCGGCAACGTCTGGGAGTGGTGCTCCGACTGGTACGCCGCCCGGGCCTATGGGACCACACCCGCCACGGACCCCGTGGGGCCCAGCAGCGGCAGCGAGCGCGTCCTGCGCGGCGGGGCCCTCAACTCCAACCAAAAGGGCCTCCGGGTCTCGCTCCGCAACCACCTGGTGCCGGTCAGCCGCAGCATCTACGTGGGCCTGCGCTGCGCCCGGGACGACACCCGCCCCTGAGGGCGTCCGCTCCGGGCCGCCGCCCGGGCGTCAACGATTGACTTTCTCCGCTCGGTAGTCGCGACCGGTGGCCGCCCACTGCCCTATGGCCACGACATTCCGCTCCCAGCAGTGGGGGCAGGCCACCGACACCGTCTCCAGGGGCTCGTTCGCCTGGGCCTCGTACAAGACCAGAAAGGGCTTCCCGCAGTCCCCGCACTCGTGAGGGTCCCGCCTCTCCCCCGCGGCCATGGGCCGGGGGGCGGAGGTGATCGGCGAATGGTGCGCGGGGGGCGCGGGAGCAGAAGGAGGCAGAGGAGGCAGAGGAGGCAGAGAAGGCGAAGCAGGGCCCTCCGGGGAAGGACCCAAGAAACCCGTGCTCTGGAGCGCCTCCGTGAGCGACGCCGACAGCCGGGGCTCCGAGGAGAGGAAGGTGAAGCCCCGCAGACGGCTGTCGGGGCCGTCCAGGGTCACCGACCACTTTCCCCGGGTCTTCACGAGCGAGACCGACCAGGATTCCCCGGCCGGGCGCTGGCCGAGCACCGCCTTCACCCGGTGCTCGACCCGCTCGCGGTCCTCTTTGGAGCAGCCGGCGGCAAGAATCTTCAGCCCCATCCGCTCGAACCCCCCGATCCTGGCAGGCAGACTACGCGCGCGTGGCCGCGGAGGTCAACTCGGGGTCTCGGAGTCGGCGGGGCCGGCGTGGCTCAGGCCGGCTGGGCCAGCGCCGCCTCCTTGCGGAAGCCCAGGGTCTCCCCCTCGACATCGATCCGGATCCGGTCGCCCTCCTGGAAATGCCCGGCCAGCACCTCCACCGCCAACGGGTTCTCGACCATACGCTGGATCGTGCGCTTCAGCGGCCGGGCGCCGAACACAGGGTCGTAGCCGCGCTGGGCCAGGAGGTCACGGGCCTCCGGGGAGAGCGTGATCGAGATCTTCCGCTCGCGCAACCGCTTTCGCAGGTCCTCGAGCTGGATGTCCACGATCTTGTGGATCTCCTCCGAGCCCAGGGCCCGGAAGATCACGATCTCGTCGATGCGGTTCAGGAACTCCGGTCGGAACGTGCGCCGCAGAGCGTCCATGAGCCGGCCTTTCGAGGACTCGGCGTCCGCCTCCCGCTGGGCCATCTCCTGCACCAGGTCGGAGGCCACGTTGCTGGTCATGATGAGCACGGTGTTGCGGAAGTCCACCGTCCGGCCCTTGCCGTCGGTGAGGCGGCCATCGTCCAGGACCTGGAGGAGGATGTTGAAGACATCGGGGTGCGCCTTTTCGATCTCGTCGAAGAGCACCACCGCGTAGGGCCGGCGGCGGATGGCCTCCGTGAGCTGGCCCCCCTCGTCGTAGCCCACGTAGCCGGGGGGAGCGCCGATCAGGCGGGCCACGGCGTGCTTCTCCATGTACTCCGACATGTCCAGGCGGATGAGCGCCCGCTCGTCGTCGAACAGGAACTCGGCCAAGGCGCGGGCCAGCTCCGTCTTGCCGACCCCGGTGGGGCCCATGAAGAGGAAGGAGCCCACCGGCCGCCGCGGATCCCCCAGCCCCGCCCGCGATCGCCGGACCGCGTTGGCCACCAGGAGCAGGGCCTCGTCCTGGCCCACCACGCGCTGGCGGAGACGGTCCTCGATGTGGAGCAGCCGCTCCACCTCTCCTTCCAGCATGCGGGTCACGGGGATGCCCGTCCACTTGGCGACCACCTCCGCCACGTCCTCGGCGTCGACTTCCTCCTTCAACATCCGCTGCTTGGACTGCAGAGCGTTGAGCTTCTCGTTCTGGACGCTGAGCTCCTTTTCCAGGGCGGGCAGCGTCCCGTAGCGCAGCTCCGCGGCCTTGCCCAGGTCGCCCGCGCGGGTGGCCTCCTCCGCCTCGAAGCGCGTCTTCTCGATCTTCTCCTTGAGGGACCGGATCTTCCCGATCGCCTCCTTCTCCTGCTGCCAGTGGGCCTTCATGCCCGCGGAGCGCTCCTTGAGGTCGGACAGCTCCCTCTCGATCTTCTCCAGGCGCTCGCGCGACGCCCTATCCCTCTCCTTCTTCAAGGCCTGGCGCTCGATCTCCAGCTGCACGATCCGACGCTCCACCTCGTCGATCTCGGTGGGCAGGCTGTCGATCTCGATCCGCAAGCGGCTCGCCGCCTCGTCCATGAGGTCGATGGCCTTGTCGGGCAGGAACCGATCGGCGATGTAGCGGTGGGAGAGGGTGGCCGCGGCCACGAGGGCGGAATCCTGGATGCGCACCCCATGGTGGACCTCGTAGCGCTCCTTCAGCCCCCGCAGGATGGCGATGGTCTCCGCGACGTCCGGCTCGCCCACGTAGACGGGCTGGAAGCGCCGCTCCAGGGCGGCGTCCTTCTCGATGTACTTCTGGTACTCGCTCAGGGTCGTGGCCCCCACGCAGCGCAGCTCCCCCCGGGCCAGCGCGGGCTTCAGCATGTTGGAGGCGTCCATGGCCCCCTCCGCGGAGCCCGCGCCCACCACCGTGTGCAGCTCGTCGATGAAGAGGATGATCTCGCCCTGCGACTCCTGGACTTCCTTGAGGACGGCCTTCAGGCGGTCCTCGAACTCCCCCCGGTACTTGGTACCCGCGATGAGGGCGCCCAGGTCGAGGGCCACCACCCGCTTGTTCTTGAGCGACTCCGGCACGTCCCCGGAGACGATCCGCTGGGCCAGGCCCTCGACGATGGCCGTCTTGCCCACCCCCGGCTCGCCGATGAGCACGGGGTTGTTCTTGGTGCGGCGGGAGAGGACCTGGATCACGCGACGCACCTCGTCGTCGCGGCCGATGACGGGGTCCAGCTTGCCCTTGCGGGCCAGAGCGGTGAGGTCGCGGGCGTAGCGCTCGAGGGCCTGGTAGCGGTCCTCCGCGTTGGGGTCGGTCACGCGCTGGTTGCCCCGGATCTCGCGCAGGACGGCGAGCAGCTTCTCGCGCGTGACGCCGTGACGCTTCAGCGCCTCGGCGGAGGGTGTCTTGCCCTCCAGGAGGGCGAGGAGCAGGTGCTCGGTGGAGACGTACTGGTCCTTGAGTGCCTCCGCCTCACGGAGGGCTGCCTTCAAGACGCCGTCCAGCTTGGGAGAGACCGCGGTGGAGGTGCCCTGGGTGCGGGGCAGGGCCCCGAGCTTGGCCTCGACCTCGCCCTGGAGGGCGCCGGTCGGGACCCCCATCTTGCCCAGGGCGGAGGGAACCACCCCCCCTTCCTGGACCAGCATCGCCCGGAGCAGGTGCTCGGGGGTCACCTCCGGGTGATCGTTCTTCTCGGCGTCCGTCTGGGCGGAGGTGAGGGCTTCCTGGGCCTTGACCGTAAACTGATCGAGTCTCATGAGCCGGAACCTCCCGACCCACAATATAGGACCTTAGCCTATTGATGTCAACTAATATGAGTAATAATTCATATACTGCAATCGATTAATATTGAACTAGTTAGCTCAATCTACGAAGGACAAAGCACTTCAGATAGTACGTTTCGGGCACGCCCAGAAGAACCGGATGGTCCCGGGCTTGCCGCCTCTTCTCGACCACCGTCACGACCGCCCCGACATCCGCCGCCGCCTCCGTCAGGATGCCCTCCAGATCGGCCTCGCTCACGTGGTAGGAGCAGGAGCACGTGATGAGGCAGCCCCCGGGCTCGAGGACCTTCAAGGCCCGCAGGTTGATCTCCTTGTAGCCCCGCCGCGCCTTGGCAACCGCGTCCTTGCTTTTGGCGAACGCGGGGGGATCCAGGATCACGGTCGAGAAGCGCTCGCCCCGGTCGTCGAGCTCGCGCAAAAGGTCGAAGAGGTTGGCGTCCTGCCCGGTCACGTTCTTGAGCCCGTTCCGCTCGGCGTTGCGCCGGAGCCGCGCCAGGGCCTCGGCGGAGACGTCCACGGCCAGCACCTCCTCCGCCCCCGGCGCGACCTGGAGAGAGAAGCCCCCCTGGTAGGCGAAGCCATCGAGGACGCGGCCGCGGGCGTAGCCCCGGGCCATGAGGTGGTTCTCGCGCTGATCGAGGAAGAGGCCGGTCTTCTGCCCCTTCCATAGGTCGGCCTCGAACCTAACGTCTCCCTCGCTGACCTCCACCGTCTCCGGCACCTCCCCGTGCAGAAGGCCGACCTGCTGCTCGAGCCCTTCCAGGAGGCGCACCCGAGGGTCGTTGCGCTCCAGGATCCCCTTGGGGGCGAGTAGCTCCACCAGGTCCCGGACCAAGTCCCCTTTCCGGCGCTCCGTCCCCTGGGAGAGCGTCTGCACCACGAGGTGGTCGCCGTAGCGGTCGACGATCAGCGAGGGCAGGCCGTCCCCTTCGCCGTGGACGAGGCGGCAGGCCCCGGCTCCCGACGCCACCGTCTCCCGCCAGCGGATCGCGGCCTGCAGGCGGTCGCGGAGGAACGTCTCCGCCAGGGTCTCGGCGCGACTGATCATCCGCAGGCGGATCTCGGAACGGGAGGAGAAGAAGGCGAATCCGAGGGGGCGGCCCCTCGCCCCCTCGACGCGCACGAGCGCCCCCGGGCTGAGCCCCTCCGCGCGGACGACGTCCGAGCGGAAGACCCAGGGGTGACCGCGCTGGATGCGCGCCTCTCCCTTCTTGCCGACCACTACCGAACCTTCGATCACATGACTCCTGGGCGGGTGCCGGGGCCTGGGGCCGTGGTCCCCGAGGGCCCAGGATATACTCTCCGGCGCCGCCGTGCGCCCCGCGCCAGAGGCGGGGCAGCCGGGTGATAAGATTCGGGGGTCCCGGTCGCGACCCTCACGGCCGGCCAGAATCCCGAGGCCACCCATGGAAAACCTCGCTCGCACCGATCCCGAGGTCGCCGACGCCATCCGCCAGGAGACGATCCGCCAAGGCCAACAGCTGGAGCTGATCGCCTCCGAGAACTTCGTCTCCGAGGCCGTGCTGGAGGCCCTGGGCACGGTCTTCACCAACAAGTACGCGGAAGGCTATCCCGGCCGGCGCTACTACGGGGGCTGCGAGTACGCCGACGTCGTGGAGAGCCTGGCCATCGCTCGCGCCCGGGAGCTCTTCCAAGCCGACCACGCCAACGTGCAGCCCCACTCGGGGGCCCAAGCCAACACCGCCGTCTACATGACGGTGCTCAAGCCGGGGGACACCATCCTGGGCATGAACCTCTCCCACGGCGGTCACTTGACGCACGGACATCCCCTGAACTTCTCCGGGCGCATGTACAAGGTGGTCGCCTACGGGGTGCGCAAGGAGGACGAGCAAATAGACTATGACGCTCTGGCCGCCCTGGCCCGGGAGCACAGCCCCAAGGTCATCGTGGTCGGGGCCAGCGCCTACCCCCGCACCCTGGACTTCCCCGCGGTACGGAGAGCCGCCGACGCCTGTGGGGCGGTGGTGATGGCGGACATCGCCCACGTCGCGGGTCTGGTGGCCACCGGCCTGCACCCGAGCCCGGTCCCGCACTGCGAGTTCGTGACCACCACCACCCACAAGACCCTCCGCGGCCCCCGGGGAGGGATGATCCTTTGCCAAGCCAAATGGGCGAAGGAGCTCGACAAGCTGGTCTTCCCCGGCGTGCAGGGGGGCCCCCTCGTCCACGTGATCGCGGCCAAGGCCGTGGCCTTGAAGGAGGCGCTGGGGCCCGAGTTCAAGACTTACCAGACCCAGATCCTGGCCAACGCCAAGGCCCTGGCCGCCTCCCTCCGCGATGAGGGCTGGCGGCTCGTCTCCGGGGGCACCGACAACCACCTGATGTTGATCGACGTCTTCGCGCGGGGGATCACGGGCAAGGTCGCGGAGGCGGCCCTCGACCGGGCGGGGATCACGGTCAACAAGAACACCATCCCCTACGACACGAACTCGCCCATGGTCGCCTCCGGGATCCGGGTGGGCACGCCCGCCCTCACCACGCGGGGGATGAAGGAGCCGGAGATGGAGCAGGTGGGCCGGCTCATCTCCCGAGCCCTGCAGAGTGTGGAGAGCGACTCCGGTCTGGCCGAGGTCAAGCGCGAGGTGGGCCGCCTCTGCGCGCGCTTCCCGCTCTATGCGTCCCGGCTCAAGGACTACGACCGGGCCCTGGCCCAGGCGTGAGGGTCGGGAAAGAGCCTGGCCGGGAGGGGCGTGAACTGCGCTCCGTTAATTGAAGGCTGCTGCTTATGCTTGATCGCGATCTCACGGTCGTGCCCCGACTCGGGATTAGTCGCGAGAAAGGAGACTTTAGCCATGCTCCCGGTGGGCCGTGCCGCCCTCCTGCTTCTCACTGCCGCCACCCTCCTGCCCGCGCAAGCTCCCCCCGCGACACCCGCCACCCCGAAACTGAAGGTTCTGATCCTGACCGGGGTCCACGGCCACAAGTGGCGCGAGACGACACCCGTCCTGCGCGATTTTCTGGAGCGTAGCGGGCGGTTCGAAGTCCACGTCAACGAGGAAGTCCGCGGCAACGGGCCCGAGACCTTCGCGGCCTACGACGTGCTCGTGCTCAACTGGAGTGACCAGAGGAAGCCCGAGCTCTGGTTCGACGAGCGCCCGCGCCAGGCCATGCTCGATTTCGTCCGCAACGGCAAGGGACTCGTGTGCTACCACGGCTCGAACGGGGCCTTCAACGGCTGGCCGGAATTCGACAAACTCGTGGGGGGCACCTGGCGGGCGACGGGTGGCCATGCGCCCTACCATGCCTTCACGGTCAAGATCGTCGACTCCCAAGACCCCATTACCAAGGGGCTCCCGCCGTCCTTTGACGTCACCGACGAGCTCTACCATGGCTTGTCGATGCAGCCGAACATTCACGTGCTGGCCACGGCGTTCGACGATCCCAAGCACTGTGCCCCGGACGGCAAGAACTGCGGCACGGGCAAGGATGAGCCTCTGATCTGGACGCTCTCCTACGGTGCCGGACGCGTCTTCTCGACCGCGCTCGGCCACGACGTCAAGGCCATGCAGAACGACGGGTTTCTGCTGACCCTCCAGCGCGGCACCGAGTGGGCGGCGACAGGCCAGGTCACGATTCCGCCCTCCCCCGGCGCCCGATAGCCGGCGGGCACGGGGAATAAAGGGCGGGAAGAACGGGTAGCCTCCGGGGGAGGCTCGATGCGGACCGTCGTCCCGGCATGCGGGCACGTCTGGAGCCTCCCTCGCCTGAGAAGGTAAGATTGCCGAACTCACAGGAGGTCAAGAGATGAGGGCTTCTTCATCCTGGGCCCGCCGAGCCGAGGGCCTAAGGTGGGTCCCGTTTGCTTTTGGATTGGGGCTCTTGGTTCTACCCCATCTGGCCCGGGCGCAGGACACTCCTGTTCCCATCATCGGACCAACCCCAACGCCACACCCCACGAAGCCGCCCCCGCCCGGGGCCGTGCTGCGGCTCGAGAGCGACTTCGCCTGCGAGGTGAGAGTCGACGGCAAATCCGTCGGGGGATTGAAGGCCAACAGTGAGGTTCCCAAGGATGTGACGGTCTCCGTCGGCCCCCACAAAATCGTGGCCTTGAGCAGCGACGGAAAGCTGCAGTGGCAAGAAACGCGGGACGTCAAGGCGGGCGCGCAGGCGGTGCTGATCCGGCTGAAAGAGGCCAGAGTGGTCTACACCGCCGAGGACTTCGACCGGCTGGCGGCGCGCGTCTTTATCGGCATCGCGGACCTCAAGTTGGCGGGGGAGTACGCGGCGTCCATCCTGGACAAGTCCTGGGGCTTCCACGACCAGAACCTGGCTTTGGCCCTCCACACTGCGCACGAGTTCCTGAAGGAGCAGATTGAGGATCTCAAGACGATGGACCCTTCCGAGGTGGTCCGGAAGCGGATGGTGGGGAGCGTGCTCAAGATCGCCGCCGCCGCGGACAAGTACATCGACCTCATGAGCAAGGCCATCACGGAAGCCCAGAAGGCGAACTCCTGGATGGGGACCCCCAACGACCTCTTTTCTCAGGCCCGAGCCCTGGAACCGACGCTCGTGTTCCCGCCGGAAGCCCTGGCCGTGCTCAAGAGCTCGAAGCCGTTCACGGAGGCCGTGCCCGTGGACCACCGAGGAGAGCTGGGTCTGACCACGGACGCCCGGGACTTCGATCTCGGCGTGAAATACTTCCAGAGCACGCCGAACATGCTGGCCGTGGTCCCCAAGGGCGGACTCGCCCACGAGTTAGGCTTCCGGGCCGGAGACCGGTTGGTGTCGGCCAACGGCCAGCTCGTTGCCTCGGTGTGGGACCTGAAGCTCGCCATGCGCGCCAATATGGGCAGGAAGATCCGGGTGATCCTCGAGAGGGAAGGCAAGCGGGAGGACCGCGAGATCAAGATTCCCGCCCAGGTCCGCTAGATCCGAGCCTGCAGAGCGGGACGGCGAGCGAAGGTTGGGTGCTCGAAAGACCCGTCGGTGCAGCGGGCGTGCTTTCGGGCATGCCGGATGGGCTGCCAGACGCAGCGCGCCGGCGCATCCGGGCGGCATCGGGGCACGGCTTAGGGAATCGGATCGATTCCATCGCGGCCAGGAGACGGGATGAGAGAGAGCGGAGAGAGACCCTATCGCGTGCTGGACCTGGCCTGCGGAGCGGGTTTGCTGCGGGTGACTGTGGCCCGGCGCGTGCCCCGGCGCGAGATCCACTACACCGGCATCGACGTCAGCCTCTTCGGGCTGCAGAGCCTCGAGACCCTCACGCGCCCCGGCCCCGAGGCCGCCCACCCCGAGCACTCCGACGGCAAGCCCTTAGAGGTCGGCCTGCGCGGCGACGACCACGCGCTCCAGGGCCGCCTTAGGGAGCGATTCATGTTGACGCAGCTGGACCTCCACGACCCCAAGACACTCGCCGCCCAGCTTGAATGCGTCCTGAGCAAGGAGCGGTTCGACGAGATCCACATGCACCTGCTCCACCCCCGCACGCACGGCCTGCAACCCACCGGCCCGCAAGTCCTGCGCGTCATCGCGAGGTACCTGCGGCCCGGAGGCCGGCTCTATCATCTCTTCCAGAACTCGAGCCCTCTCTACGATTTCGACCCCGAGCGCATCCGCTATGCCCCCGGGAAGCCGACACCGCCCGCGGGGACGCGCGGGGACACGCTCGGGAGAAATGAGCAGCGCTTCCGGGAGGGAGCCTCCAAGGGTGGCCTGGTGCTCGACAAATGCGGCTTCCGGTGGGAAAGGGGCAGGACCAAGGGCGAGGGCGGGGTCATCGTCGAAGCCTCCAGGAAATGGATCACCCGCCGGTTCGCAGGGGCGGAGCCGGACCGCCGGACGGCCGACACCTACGAGCGCCTCGCCGCGCAATACTCCGGCTACTCCAGGTACGCCAACCACTTCGTCATCCTGAGAAAGCGGCGCCGCGGCGCAGCGACGCCCCAGAAAGGGAAGCCTCGGGGAAGGGCCGCCTCCGCGCCCTCGCCCAGCCTGCCCGACCACCTGATGGTGGCGGCGGGGGAGCTTCTCTGGGGGCCGGCGCCTCAAAACCTGCCCGCCAACGCTCAGATCGCCGTCGTGGCCGGCGATCTCGAATCGACCGGGCCCTACGCCGTGCGCCTGAAGATGCCAAGCGGCTACAAGATCATGCCCCACTGGCGTCCCACCCGTGAGAACGTCACCGTGCTCTCCGGCGTGTTCCACGTGGGCGCGGGAAGCACGTTCGACGAGAGCAGGGGGAGAGCGCTGCCCGTCGGGGGATTCAGCTACGTCGGTCCCCAGAGGCACCATTTCGCCTGGGCGGAAGGTGAGACCGAGATCCAGATTCACGGCCTGGGACCGTTCGAGATGACGTACGTAAACCCAAACGACGATCCGAGCATGAAAAATCCTTCCTGAGCCCCTGCGGGCGGCGGCTTTTCGGGAGGGAGACCTGCTGAAGCCGCGGTCGCCGCCTGCGCCGCGCTAAGATTGGGGCGTGAGCGCCTCCACCCCTTCCACGTTCTCCACCTTTTTCGGGCCGCGCGGCCTCCTGGCCGGCGCCCTTCCCGGCTACGAGGAGCGGCCGGCGCAGGGCCGGCTCTCAGAAGCGGTGGGGCGGGTCCTGGCGGACGGTGGCGTGCTTTTGGCCGAGGCGGGCACGGGCACCGGCAAGACCCTGGCTTACCTGCTGCCCGCGGTGGAGCTGGGCCGGAGGGTGGTGGTCTCCACCGGGACCAAGAACCTCCAAGAACAGCTGCTCAGCAAGGACCTCCCTCTCCTGGCAAAAGCCCTGGGCCGGGATCTATCGGTGGCGGTCATGAAGGGCCGGGGGAACTACCTCTGTCTGCTCCGCTTCCGCTCCTTCACCCAGGCCGGAAGCTTTCGGCGCACGGACGAGATCCCGCTCTTCCGGGCGGTGGAGGCCTGGGCACCCGCGACGGTCACCGGTGACCGGGCGGAGGTCGCGGACCTGCCAGATTCCGTGGACTTCTGGCGGGAGATCTCGGCCGCGAGCGAGAACTGCATCGGCCAGTCCTGTCCGGAGTTCGACCCCTGCTGGGTCACCCGCATGCGCCAGCACGCCCTGGAGGCCGACCTCGTGGTGGTCAACCACCACCTCCTCTGCGCAGACCTCGCGGTCAAGGATGGAAGCTACGGCCACGTCATTCCTCCTTATGACACCGTGATCCTGGACGAGGCCCACCTGCTGGAGGACGTCGCCACCCAGTACTTCGGACTGCAGGTCTCCTCCCACCGCGTGGACGACCTCTGCCGCGACGCGGAGCGGGAACTCCGGGCCGCTAAGCTGGACGCCCGCGATGTGCGGGCCGAGATCGAGGCCGTTCGCGACCGCTCCGAGGGCGTCTTCAAGCTGCTGGCCCAGGGCCAGGGCCGCCGCCTCGGCCCCGACTGGATGACGGCCCGGATGGCGGAGGAGTCGGGGGCCCTCTTCAGCCGCCTGGTGGGCCTGCGCACGGCGGTTCTCGCCCTCCCCGACCGGCCCGAATCGCTCACGGGCCTGGCCAGCCGGGCCCAGGTGCTGGCCGCGGAGCTGGCCTTTGTGCTCCGGGCCGAAGACGACGACCACGTCTACTTCGTGGAGACGAGGGGTCGCGGCGTGTTCCTGAAGGCCACCCCCATCGACGTTTCCCAGCGGCTGAAGGAACTGCTCTTCGACCAGGTGCGGGCGGCGGTCCTGACTTCGGCCACTCTGGCCGTGGACGGGGGATTCGAGTACGTGAAGGCCCGCCTGGGGCTGGAAGGGGCGGAGGAGCTGCTCCTGCCTTCCCCCTTCCACTTCGAGACCCAGGCCATCTTCTATGTCCCGCGCCGCATGCCCGAACCCCAGTCCCCTCTCTTCGTGGAGCGGGCGGCGGAGGAGGTGGTGCGGCTGGTCGAGCAGAACCGGGGCCGCGCCTTCGTTCTCTTCACCTCTCACGCGAACATGAACCGGGTGGCCGAGCAAATCGCGGGTCGGTTGGACTATCCGCTGCTGATCCAGGGCGAGGCCCCCAAGCCGGTCCTGCTCGAGACCTTCAAGAACACGCCCGGGGCCGTGCTCCTCGCTACCGCCTCCTTCTGGCAGGGGGTGGACGTGGTGGGGGACCAGCTCTCCTGCGTGATCATCGACAAGCTCCCCTTCGCCTCCCCCGGCGACCCGGTGGTGGCGGCCCGCATCGAGCGCCTCCGCAGCCGGGGCGGCAATCCGTTTGCGGACTACCAGGTTCCGGTGGCCATCCTCATGCTGAAGCAAGGCCTGGGGCGGCTCATCCGCTCCGCCGCCGACCGCGGCGTCCTGGCCGTTCTGGACAGCCGCCTGGTGGAGAAGAGCTACGGCCAGCGCTTCCTGGCCAGCCTGCCCCCCGCCCGCCTCGTGCACGACCTCGCCGAGGTGGAGCGGTTCCTAAGCAGCGGGGGCTGAACGCTCTGCGGCCGCTCCCGCCGCGTCGGGCGGGGAGGGGACCGCCGGCCTCGACCTTGGGACGCCCGTCACGAGGACTCGAGGGCGTCCAGCTTCTCGTCGAGAGCCTCGATCAGGGTGTCGGCCGCGATGCGGTGCGCGATCTCGTTCGGATGTTCGTCGAGGGGCCCGTTCACGACCAGGAGCTCCCAGCGCAGGCCGCGGTAGGCGGGCAAGAGGTCCACGACCATGGCCCCGGCCGCGCTTGAAGCCGCGGCCACTTTGGCATGGATCTCCGTGAATGGGTATCGTTCGTCCAGCGGATTGGCGAAGAGCGGGAAGATCGTGACCACGAACGGGACCTGCCGATCGCGGCACCGGCGCGCCATGTCCCGCAGGGCCTCCTGTCCCGCCACCCAGCCGGGGGCGTCTGCCGCGTAGCCGGCCTTGTAGCCCTCAATCCGTCGTCGGTTCTCGGCCGTGGCCGAAAGCCTCCGGTGGAGGAAGCGGTAGAGGGCGAAGCGATCGAAGAAGGGGGGCGGGCGCGGCCCTCCTTCTCTCTTCCGGGCCAGCCGCCGCTCCGCCTGCGCTTTCGCCCGAGCGTCCCGCTCCCTCGCGTCCTCGCTGTCGTTGAGGCAGTAGGCCAGGACCACGATGTCGGGGTCGTAGGCCAGCCCTTCGCTCACGAGCTGGGGCGCCTCGTCGACGGTGTTCATGCCGGGTCGGG
Source organism: Vicinamibacteria bacterium (assembly GCA_035570235.1). Taxonomy (NCBI): domain Bacteria; kingdom Pseudomonadati; phylum Acidobacteriota; class Vicinamibacteria; species Vicinamibacteria bacterium. The sequence goes on from DATMML010000075.1 coordinate 14,207, forward strand.
CGAGGTTCACGACCTCCCAGACCGCTCCCCGCCGCTGCTCGTTCAGGCTCCGCTCCAGCCGCTGGGGAAGGGCGTCGTCGAAATGGACGCCCGATCCCCAGGCGAAAGAATCGCCCAGGCAGACGACCCGTCGCGTCCGGGGGGGCTTCGCCAAGAGGCGCTCGTGGTCGCGGTAGCCACGTGAGTTGAGGGGGGTGGGCGCGGTGACCGGCGTGATGACGGGGGCATAGCCCGTCGGAGAGGGGTCACCGAGCCCCAGGAGCCGGGCCCCCCCCTCTCCGAGGACCAGGAAGCCGGCCACGCTCGCTGCGAGAAGTGCGACCTCACCGCGCCGCGGGCCCAGGAACACGGGCGCATGATATGCCAGGCGTCCGGGTCGTGTCCCTGGCGGGTCAGGGGAGCGACTTCCGCTCGTGGCCCGGGCAGCCGCCCGGGGAGACCGATTACTGGATGGTCACCCAGTCCGTGCGCACCTTGTCCCACTCCTGGATGGCGAGACCCTGCGATTCGAAGAAGGAACGCACCCCGGCCGGGGGCAAGCCCAGGATCTCCTCCAGGATGGGCACGAGCACGCTGAGCGCGTCGTCGCTGAGGATGGTGCGCCGGGCAATGGGGGTGATGTACTTGGCCGCCGAGACCGCGATCGTGAGCCCGTCCCGGCGGTTCACGTGCAGCATGACGTGGACGTCGGAGCTGCCGTCCCCCACGTACACGACACGGTCGGACCCGACCTGCAGGTTCGCCTGCAACTCGTCGAGGACCGCCACCTTTCCGTAGCCGGCCGGCACCCGCACGATCGATTCCACCTCTCCCGAGCCCGCGTCGTAGCGGAAGCGCGTGCCGAAGATGTGGTCGGGAGGGACCAGACCCTCGAGCGCGGACTGGATCACCTCCTCGGGGGCTGCGGACACCACGTAGAAGGAGAAGCGGTGCCCCTCCATCCCGTCCTCCAAGATGGGGATCAGGCGGTCGATGTTCCGCTTGAGCCGGATGCGGCGGCCTACCTCAAAGAGATGCTCGCGCCGGACGCGCCGGTACTCGGGGTCATGCAGGACCAGGTAGGCGAGCTCGCCTCCCTGCTGAACCAAGTTGACGCGGGACAATCCCGCAACCTTTTCTGCGAATCCGGCGGTGCCCAGGATCTCGCTCAGGACGTGGCCGGAGTCGTTGAAGCTCAGGGTCTGGTCGAAGTCGCTGGCGAGCACGTAGTTCTTCGTCATGGCCGTCCTCCAGGAAGAGATACGGAGGCGGTGGCCCCGGGGTGCCATTCATTTTCCGGGACTGGCCCATCGAGATTTTCGCTGGCTCTTGCCCTTCAGGGGGCCGTCTCTCCCGACCCGTTCCCACCGCGCAGGGCCAGGACCGCGGCCGTGACCACGATGAGCGCGCCCGCCACGAACAAGCGGTCAGGGAGGGTGCCCCAGAGCCACCAGTCGAGGACCCCCGCGATGACGGGGCCGGCGTAGAGGAACGGGCCCACCTGGGCAGCGGGGGCGTGGGCATAGGCGCGGGTCAGGGCGAGCTGGCCGGCGGTGGCGAAGACGCCGATGACAAGAAGGATGCTCCAGAGGCCTTGGCGGGGTGTCGTCCAGGCCACGGCCGCGGGCACCGCCGCGACCAAGCTGCCGATGAGGCCGAAGTAAAAGACGATGCGGGGGGCGGGTTCGGTTCGCGTCAGCCGACGTACGCCTACCTGGGCCACCGCGGCCAGGAGGGCGGAAGCAAGGCCCGCCAGGGCGGCGGGGGAAAAAACGTCCGAGCCGGGTCGCAGGATGAGCAGGATTCCCAGGAATCCGACCGCCAGTACCCCCGCGAGGCGCCGCGGGATGGGCTCTCCCAGCCAGAGTCTCTCCACCAGGGGCAGGAAGAGGGGCGTGGATTGGTACAGCAATACGGCGTCGGCGAGCCGGAGGCGGGCGATGGCGTAGAAGAAGAAGTACATCGACCCCAGGCCGGCCAGGCCCCGCCCGAGATGGCCGCGCAGGTCGCGGGTCGCGAGGCCGGCCGGCCCCTGGGGGAGCAGCCAGGGGAGGAGGACGGCCAGGCCCACCGCGTTGCGGAAGAAGACGACGGTGGCGATGGAGAGCTCGTGGGACGCGACCTTGATGGCCGCGCCCATGGCCGCAAAGGACGCCGCCGAGCCCACCATGAAAAGGGCACCTCGCCTTAGGTCCTGGACCGGAGGGCGGAAGGGCATGCGGAGGGCCATGATACGCGCACGCCCGCCTCCCGCGGGCGGGTTGCAACCTGCCCCCGAAGGCGTCATCTTGGGGGTGCGCGGCCTTCCCTGGTCACTGAAGACGGAGACGCCCTTGTTCGAAGTCGCTTACGAGACGACGTTCTGCGCCACCCACGTGCTCACGGAGGGCGGACGGCCTATCGAGCCCGTGCACGGCCACGACTGGCGGGTCGAGGCGGTGGCGGCCGGAGAGCGCCTGGATGGGATCGGGGTGGTGGTGGACTTCGAGCACCTGAAGCGGGCGGTGGGTGAGGTGGCGGCCCGCTTCCACTACAAGGACATCAACGCTCATCCCGCCTTCGCCGGGCAAAGCCCGTCCGCGGAGGCCGTGGCCCGCTACTTCTTCCAGGAGGTGAGGCAGGGGCTGGGGCCGGAAGGGAAGCAACTGCGCCGCGTGCGGGTCTGGGAGGCCCCCGGCTGCAGCGCCACCTATTACGAATGAACGGATGCTGACCGTCAACGAGGTGTTCTTCTCGATCCAGGGCGAGGGAACCCGCACGGGAAGACCCTCTGTGTTCGTGCGCCTCACCGGCTGCCCGCTCCGCTGCGTGTGGTGCGACACCGCCTACGCGTTCCACGAGGGCACCCGGCGGTCGGAGGACGATCTGCTGCGGGAGATTGCGCAGCACCCCTGCCGCCTCCTGACCCTCACGGGGGGGGAGCCGCTCTCCCAGCCCCCCGCCTTCCCGTTCGTGACCCGCCTCCTCGACGAGGGCTGGGAGGTCCTCATCGAGACCTCGGGCCACGTGCCCCTCGACGCCCTGGACGCGCGGGCGGTGGCCATCATGGACGTCAAGACGCCGGGCTCGGGCGAAGTCCACCGGATGGAATGGCGGAACCTGGACCTCCTGAAGCCGAAGGACGAGGTGAAGTTCGTGATCAACGGGCGCAGCGACTACGAGTGGTCCCGCGACCTCGTGCAGCAGCGACGGCTCGCTGGCCGCTGCGTCGTTCTCTTCTCGCCCGTCCACGGCATCGTGGACCCGGGGGAGCTGGGGCGGTGGATCCTCGCCGACGGCCTCCCCGTGCGCCTGCAGGTACAGCTCCACAAGTACCTCTGGCCGGGGGTGGAGAGGGGCGTTTGAGCTCCCTGGCCGTGGTCTGCGTGAGCGGGGGGATGGACTCCGCCCTGACCGCGGCCATCGCGGCCCGGGACCACCGGCTCGCTTTCCTGCACGGCAACTATGGCCAGCGCACGGAGGGGAAGGAACTCCTCTGCTTCCACCAGCTGGCCGACCATTTCCGGGCGGAGGGACGCTTGGTCGTGGACTTCCAGGACCTGCGCGCCATCGGGGGGAGCAGCCTGACCGACCGCGCGATTCCCGTGCGCGAGGGGTCCCCGGTGGCCGGGACGATCCCCACCTCCTACGTCCCCTTCCGGAATGCCCATCTCCTGGCCGCCGCGACCTCCTGGGCCGAGGTGCTGGGGGCGGGGGCCATCTTCGTGGGGGCGGTGTGGGAGGATTCCTCCGGCTATCCCGACTGCCGGCCGGCGTTCTACCGCGCCTTCGCGGAGGCCATCCGCCTGGGGACCCGGCCCGAGACCGAGATCCGCATCGTCACCCCCGTGATCTCCCTCTCCAAGGCTGAGATCGTCAGCCGGGGGCTGGCCCTGGCCGTCCCCTTCGAGAAAACCTGGTCCTGCTACCAGGCCGAGGACGCGGCTTGCGGGACCTGCGAGTCCTGCATCCTGCGGCGGCGGGGCTTCGCGGCGGCGGGGGCGGTCGACCCCATCCCCTACCGCACCCCCGCCCCGGCGTGAGACACTTTGGCGGCAACTTCCATGGAGGTCCGGTGATGAAGCGCATTCTCGAGGCGTGTGGGCTCCTGCTTTGTTTTGCTCTCCTGGGTACCCCGGCCCGCGCCCAGACGGGGAGTGCCCGCGGTCGGGTTGCGAACGACCAGGGGCAGCCAATCGTCGAGGCCAAGGTCGAAATCGAATTCACGGGCGGGTTGACCCGCAAGTACGAGACCAAGACGAACAAGAAGGGCGAGTTCATCCAGGTCGGCATGCCCCCCGGAACCTACAAGGTCACGGTGAACAAGGAGGGCTACCAGGGCTCTTTCATCGAGTTGAAGATCAACCTGGGCGATCCCACCCAGGTCCCGGATTTCAAGCTGAAGGCGCTGTCCGCGGCACAGTCCCAGGCCCAGAAGGCGGCGTCGGGAGGCGGGCAGGACGACGTGGGGGCCTCCTTCAAGAAAGCGGTGGAGCTGGCTCGGGCCGGCCAATACGATGAGGCCGAAGCCGCTTACAAGGAGCTCCTGGCCAAAGACCCCTCGATTCCCGAGGTGCAATACAACTTGGGCCTTCTCTATCGCCGTAAGAAGGACGTGCCCGCCGCGGAGGCCGCGTTCTTGAAGGCCATCGAACTCCGGCCGGGGTACCCCGCGGCCTACCTCGAGCTCTCGAACACCTATCAGAACAGCGGTCAGCTGGCGAAGGCGGTGGAGCTGATGACGAAGATCGCCGCCGACAACCCCGGCGACGCCAAGCTCCAATTCGGCCTGGGTGAGGCTGCCTTCAACTCCGGAAAGTACGACGAGGCCGGCGCCGCTTTCCAGAAGGCCGGCCAGCTCGACCCCTCGCTGCCCGAGGTCTACTACTATCTCGGGACCCTGGCCGTGACCCAGAACAAAGTGGCGGAGGCGGTCGCCAACCTCGAGAAATATCTCTCCATGAATCCGCAGAACGAGCAGTTCGTGGCCACCGCCAAAGGCTTGCTCGGCGCCCTCAAGCCCAGCAAGAAGTGATCGCCGACCGCGTCGCCGCCGTCCGGGAGCGCATCCACCGGGCGGCCGCGCGCGCGGGCCGCTCTCCCGACGACGTCGTGCTCGTGGCCGTCACCAAGACCCATCCCCCGGAAGTCGTGCGCGAGGCCTTCGCGGCCGGGCTCCGCGATTTCGGAGAGAACCGGGTCCAAGAGGCGGAGGAGAAAGTCCAGGCCTTGGCCGAGCTGCGTACGGCGGGGATCCGCTGGCACTTGGTGGGCCATCTCCAGTCCAACAAGGCCCGCAAGGCGGTTCCCCTCTTCGACCTCGTGCACTCCCTGGACGACGCCGAGCTCGGGCGGCGTCTGGACCGCATCGGGAGCGACGAAGCTCGCGTCGTACGCACCCTGGTGCAAGTGGACCTGGCGGGCGAGGGGACGAAGAGCGGCCTTCCGGAGGCCGCTCTCCTGCCCACCCTCGAGGCTCTGCGGGGCCTGCCCTCCCTGCGCATCGAGGGCCTCATGGTCCTCCCCCCCTTTTCGGAGGACCCGGAGCGGACCCGCCCCTACTTCCGCCGGCTGCGCGAGCTCAGGGACCGGGCCCGCGCCCAGTCGCTCCTCTCCGGCACGGACCTCTCCATGGGCATGAGCCACGACTTCGAGGTGGCCATCGAGGAAGGGGCCACGCTCGTGCGCGTGGGCACGGAGCTTTTCGGGGAGCGAAAGCCAGCCTGAGCGGTTGGACTAACGGAGACGAACAAGCCGCTCTCCGGTCCGGCGGGCGGCTAGTGCAGCCAGCGGGGGGGCTCGCTGCGGTCCGAGCGGTCCACGGGCCGGATGTACGAGGAGCGGCGCCGCGAGGAGCGCTGCTGCAACGCGAGGCGAAACTTCAACCAGAGCCGACGGAGCGACTGGCGGATGTACACGAGCATCAGCCCCTGGGCGATGAAATGGGGCAGATAGCGGTTCACTCCATAGAAGAGCGCGAAGAGTACCGTCCCGCCGACCGTGGCATAGATCAGGGTCCGGCCGCGGAGGGGCAGCACGAAGTAAACGAGCACGTCTTGATTTGGGTGGAGTACGGCCCAGGCGATGATCAGGGCCGTCACTAGAGCCCAGGGACCAACCGCGACGACGCCGGTCAGGCCCGGAGAGAGCAGCTTGGCCACAAGGCAGGTGGCGCCCCCGGTGGCCACGGCCAGCCCCAGGTACACGGCCAGGAAGCGGACCGGCCCCCAGGCCCCCGTCAGGTCGCGGCCAAACCACCAGAGGCCCAAGCAGGCAAAGATGAGGGACAGGGGGTCGGTCTCGAAAAAGACCCAGCTCAGGAGCCGCCAGACCTCTCCCGCGAACACCCGCTCCGGGAAGAGCACGGCCGTCTCCAGCAGGGGCAGGCCGTTGCGCAGGCTCACCGCGCCCAGGATGGAGCCGCCAAAGGTGAGGCCGATGAGCAGGGCGACCACCACCGGCACCCGGCCCCCCAGGACATAGAAGTTTCCGCTCAAGGCCCGTACCGACCGCATCTTGTAATACTACCCGGGAACCGCCCCCGCAAAAGAACCCTTGAGCAGACCCCCGCCGCCGTGCGACCCTAAGGCCATGAAGATCTCGCCCATGGACATCCAGCGGCAGACCTTCGCCCGCAAGCTCCGGGGGTTCGACCGCGAGGAGGTCCGCACCTACCTGAGCCTGGTGGCGGAGGAAGTGGCGGCGCTGCAGCGCGACCGGGACACCTTCGAGCAGCAGGTCCAGCAACTGCACGGGCTCATGGACGAGCACCGTGAGCGTGAGGTCATCCTCAAGAACACCCTCCTCACCGCGCAGAGGGTCTCCGAGGAGATTCGCGACAACGCGCGCAAGCAATCGGAGAGCGTGGTGCACGAAGCGGAGTTGCAGGCGGACCGACTTCTGGAGCTGGCCCAGGACCGGGCCCACGAGGTCGAGCGGGGAATCCTGGACTTGCGGGGCCAGCGGAGCTCCCTCCGCACCGACATCCGGGCCCTCATCACGCGGCTCACCCACCTCCTCGACCTCCAGGAGGAGGCCGAGCTGGAGGACAACCTCCGCTTCCTCAAGCGCCGCGAGGAGGCCCAGTAGCCGCGGCTCTGGATCTCCGCCAGGTGGAGGGGGCGGTGATGCTCAGGGTGCGGGTCCAGCCGCGGGCCTCCCGGCCGGGGGTGGCCGGTGCGCGCGCGGGTGCCCTCCTGGTGCGGGTGTCCGCGCCTCCCCTGGAGGGTGCCGCCAACGAAGAGCTTCTGCGCCTGCTGGGCCGGGAGCTGGGGGTGGCACCCTCGGCCATCCGGATCCTCCGGGGGGCCGCCGGACGTGAGAAGGTCCTCTCCGTCCGGGGCCTGACCCCGGAGGCGGTCCGGGCCCGCCTGTGCTCGGTCCTGGGGGACGCGCGGGCGTGACCAGCGCCGATCTCATCGTTCGCAACATCGGTCTCCTCGCCACCCTGGCGGGGCCGGTCCCGCGTCGGGGCCCGGCCTTGAGGGACATCGGCCCGCGGGGGGAGGCCGCCCTAGCCGCGGCCGGCGGCCGCATCGTCTGGGTGGGCGCCGACCGCGCCCTCTCCTCCGAGGTGTCGCCCGCCCAGGGCGCCACCCTCGTCGATGCCGAAGGGGGGGCCGTGATCCCCGGGCTCGTGGACCCCCACACCCATTTGGCCTTTGCCGGGGACCGCGACGAAGAGATCCGCCGGCGCCTGGCCGGGGCCAGCTACCAGGAGATCGCGGCCTCCGGAGGCGGCATCCTGCAGACCGTCCGCGCCACCCGGTCTGCCTCCCGCGAGGAACTGGCCGACGCCATCGAGGCGCGCCTGGACGAGATGCTCCTCTGCGGCACCACCACCGCGGAGGTGAAGAGCGGATACGGCCTGGAGACCGCAGCGGAGATCCGTTCGCTCGAGGCCATCCGGGCCGCGGCCGCGCGGCACCCGGTCACGGTGGTGCCCACGTTCCTCGGGGCCCACGAGGTGCCGATGGAGCACCGCGGCGCTCGGGAGCGCTATCTGGACCTCCTCGTCCAGGAGATGATCCCCGCCGTAGGGCAACACGGCCTGGCCGCCTTCTGCGACGTCTTTTGCGAGGAGGGGGTCTTCACGGTGGCGGAGAGCCGACGCGTGCTGGAGGCGGGCCGGAGGGCCGGCCTGGGCTTGCGCCTCCACGCCGACGAGCTCACCTGGACGGGAGGGGCGGAGCTCGCGGCCGAGCTCGGGGCGCGCTCCGCCGACCATCTGATCTTCGTCTCCGAGGCGGGGATGAGGGCCCTGGCCGAGGCCTCCTGCGTAGCGACCGTCCTTCCCTCCGCCGCTTTCTATCTTCGCCTCGGCCGCTTCGCCCCCGCCCGCGCGTTGGTGGAGGCCGGTGCCCCCCTCGCCCTGGCCAGCGACGTCAACCCCGGAGGGGGCTTGTCGCCCGCCCTCCCCTTCGCCATGGCCGTGGCCTGCTTCTCGATGGGCCTGGCCCTCGAGGAGGCTCTGTCCGCCGCCACCGTGAACGCCGCCTACTCCCTTGGGCTGGCCGCCGACGTCGGGAGCCTCGAGGTGGGGAAGCGGGCCGACCTCGTCCTGTTGCGCTCGGCGCGCCTGCTCGACCTCATCCGGGTGGGGGTCTCCGCCATCCGGGCCGTGGTCAAGAACGGGCGGTTGGTGGTGCGGGACGGGCGGCGCCTCCCCCTGGGACCGCCTTGACCCGGGAGACACGAACCATGCCTCGGGTCTTCGTCCAGGACCTGGTCAAGACGTACCCCGGGCGACGGAAGAGCCCGCCCGTGGAAGCGGTGCGCGGGATCTCGTTCGGGGTGGAGGCGGGAGAGTTCTTCGGCCTGCTGGGGCCCAACGGCGCGGGCAAGAGCACGACCATCGGCTGCATCAACACCCTCGTGCGGCCCACCTCCGGCCGGGTGCTCATCGATGGCGTGGACGTGGTCGCGGCTCCCCGCGAGGCGAAGCGCCGGATCGCGGTCGTGCCCCAGACCCGCAACCTAGACCGCGACTTGACCGTCCGCGAGGTGCTGACTTACCACGGGCGATACTTCGGCCTGCCCGCGGCCGAGAGGGAGGCGCGGGCGGACCGCCTTCTCGCGGAGATGCAGATCGAGGACAAGGGGGGTGCCAAGCCGCTCACCCTCTCCGGGGGGCAGCAGCAGCGGGTGATGATCGCCCGCGCCCTCATGCACGACCCCCGGGTCCTCCTCCTCGACGAACCCACGACCGGCCTCGACCCTCAAGCGCGGCGCATGCTCTGGGAGACGCTGCGCGGGCTGCACCAGAAGGGCCTGACCCTCATCCTGACCACCCACTACATGGAGGAGGCGGATCGTCTCTGCGAGCGCCTGGCCATCATCGACCATGGTCAGATCCTCACCGTCGACACCCCGGCCGCCCTCAAGAAGGGGCTCCCCGGCGGGCAGATCCTGGACGTCTGGGTCGACGCGGCCGCGCCCCTGGGCCCTCGTCTCTCCACCATCGCGGGCGTGATCCGCGTGGAGGCGGTGGGCCAGGACGGGCAAGATGGCGGGGAGCGGCTGCGGCTCTTCGTGGACCCCGGGGACGGCCTTCTCGACCGTGTCCTCCATGCCATTCGGGACGCGGGCGGCCTCCTCCACCATGTGAGCCTCACCTCTCCCAGCCTGGAGGACGTTTACATCCATCTCACCGGCAAGGAGCTGCGGGAGTGAGCGGGGAAGGGCAGCCCGCAACCGGGTCTTCGCGCATCAGGAGAGAGGAGATCGAGCCATGACCGCCTTCCTGGCCCTGCTTCGGCGCGACCTGCACGTGGCCTCGCGCAACGCGGTTCCCCTGCTTGTGGCCACCCTCACGCAGCCGATCTTGGTCGTGCTCGTGTTCGGCAACATCCTGCCCCGGCTGCACCTGGTGGCAGAGGAATTCCGCACCGTCATCGTGCCCGGGCTCATGTCCATCACCATGCTCATGGCGGGCGTGCAGGGAGTCCTCCTGCCCCTGACCATCGACCTTTCCGGGAGCCGGGAGGTGGACGAGCGGATCCTGGCCCCCATCACCATCTTGGGGGTGGCCATCGAGAAGGTGTTGGCGGGGGCCATCCACGCAGGCGTGGCCGGACTCACCGCCCTCCCCGCCATGATGGTCCTCATGCACCGGGTGAGCGGGGTAGACGTCCACCCTCACTGGGCCGTGCTGGCCCCCTTGGCGGCGGTGAGCGGCGTCCTCTCCGCCGCCTTCGGCCTGACCCTGGGCACGCATGTCCCGCCCCGGTTCAGCGGCCTGCTCTTCGCGGTCGTGCTGGGGCCGCTGATGCTCTTCGGCTGCGCGTACTACCCCTGGGCGGCCCTGGGCGCCTTGGGCCCCCTGCAGTATCTCTTCCTCCTGAACCCGCTCGTGTTCATGAGCGAGGCCATGCGGTGGGGAGTGACGCCCGACGTTCCCCACATGCCTCCCCCGATCCTCCTCACCGGCCTCCTCGGCTTTGTCCTTCTCTTCACCTTCCTGGGCGCCCGCTCCTTCGAGCGGAGGACCATCCTCTAGCGGTCTAGAACCTCAGGCCGACGGCCAGCGAGAGCAGGGAGTCATTCTTGACGATGGCCTTGACCTGGACGTAGGGAATGACGCGACCCGAGCGGAAGCCGATCCCCCCCAGGAGGTCCGCACCCACGTCCGTGCTCGTGCCCGCCCCGTCCGGGTGGACGCGCACGAAGGCCACGCCCGCGCCCAGCCAGACGTACGTCGAGCTGTGGGTGGGGAAGTCGTAGTGGAAATCACCGTTGAAGGTGATGTAACTGCCGTTGTCCACGAACACGTACTCGACGTTGGGGTTGAAGTAGAAGTGGGGGGCCACCCGAACCAGGAGCTCGCCGCCCAGGAATGGCTTCTCCACCTTGGTGTAGTAGCCACCCCGCACCCCGAACATGACCTCATCGTCGTGCGCGAAAGCGACCCCCGACAAAGGGGCCAGGCACAACCAGGCGGTCAGGAACGTAAATAAGGAGCGCGTGAATCTCATGCTTTCCCGCCTTTCTGGAACTTGAGTCGAAGCCCGCCGTGGAAGCTTGGGCTGCTTCAGCTTCTCGGTCGCGGGTCCTGACCGATGAGGGGCCGGGCCTGAGCGGCCTTGTCGGCCGCCGCGCGACGCGATGCTCCCTTCAACCTAGGCAAGAGACGCCGCCTTGTCAAAGCCCGATGGGGGGACCTGTGACGGAGAGCACTGTGACGGAGAACACACCCCGCGGGCTTGCTCAGCGGTGTTGGGTGAGGGCCTCGGCGAGGGCGGAGAGGGAGGAGACGCGCGGGCAATCGACATCGGAATAGAGGCCGGCGGAGTCGAGGAGCACCGCGCGCAGGCCCGCCGCCCGCGCGCCCTCCACGTCCACGTGGTAGAAGTCGCCCACGTGGACGGTCGCCTCGGGCCGGGCCCCGCTGCGGGCGAGGGCGATCTCGAAGATCCGGGGGTCGGGCTTCTCCACCCCTTCTTCCTGGGAGTCGAGGACGGTGCGGAAGAAGGGCGCGAGGCGGACGCGCTCCAGGAGAGCGCGCAGGGTGCCGTTTGCGTTGGAGACCACGGCCAGCTGCAGACCGGCGGCGCGGACGGCGGTGAGGGCGGGGATCGCGTCCTTGGGAACGCTCTCCCAGAGGTTATGGCGATCGTGGTACGCGCGAAGCTCGGCCAGGGCCGCGTCGGTCCCCGCAGAGCGGGCGACGCCCGCGCCCTCGAGCACGAGCTCGAGGTAGGGGAAGACGCGCGCGGCGTCGGTGGTGGCCCGCATGCGCTCGCGGGTGTCCAGGGCGCGCTTGACCCGTGGCTCGGCGGCGGCCAGGGCCGCCGCCTCCACCGTCACGCCCTCGCGGGCGAGGGTCGCGCTCACGCGGCCCCAGTGGGGATAGACAAGGACTCCACCCGCGTCGAGGAAGAGGGTCTCGAGGGGGGGGTGCGTCCAATCCATCATCAGATGTTATGATTTCGGACCGAGTGGCCCAAACCGTCGTGAGCCGGACCATGCGTTGGGCGCGCGCGGAGCGGAGCGGGGGGCCCGCGGGCCGCGTCGTGCTCGTCGCCCTTTGGCTCGCCTCCTGCGGAGGCACCTCGTCGGGCCCCAAGGCGGCGACGCCCCCGGCCACCTTCCCCTCCTCACCCGCCGGCCTCCCCAACATAATCATCATCCTGGCCGACGACCTCGGTTACGGCGACATGAGTGCCAACGGCCCCTCCCGGCTGAAGACCCCCAACCTGGATCAGATGGCCGCGGAGGGGGTGCGCCTCACCGGCTTCGACGTCCCCGCAGCAATCTGCGCCCCTTCGCGGGCCGCCCTCATGACCGGGCGCTATCCGGTGCGGACGGGGATCTTCTGGAACCCTCCCGTGCGCCTGAATCCGGGGGAGATCACGATCGCCGAGGCCCTAAAGGCTCGCGGGTACGTCACCTCCATGGTGGGGAAATGGCACCTGGGCTGGGACCGCGACGACATGCCCACCCACCACGGCTTCGACTTCTACTACGGCATGCCCGCGGGCGAGGACCCGAACTACTTCATGAGGCAGGACCAGATCACCAACGATGGCGTGGGCCTGGAGGAGCTGGCCTGGCGCTACACGGTGGAGGCGGTCGACTTCATTCACTCCGTTCGGGATCGCCCCTTCTTCCTCTACCTCGCCCACCGCTCCCCCCACACGCCGCTCTACGCCTCCTACCGCTTCGCGGGCACCTCCTCGGCGGGAATCCTGGGAGACGTGGTGGCGGAGCTGGACTGGGGGGTGGGGGAGGTGATCCGGGCCCTCCGCGAGACGGGCCATGATCGGGACACGTTCGTCTTCTTCTTCAGCGACAACGGGCCGGACCTGAAGGAAGGGTCGGAGAGCGGCTCCGCGGGCCCGTTCTCGGGCGGAAAGGGCTCTCCCCAGGAGGGGGGATTGCGCGAGCCCGCGATCGCCTGGTGGCCGGGGCGCCTTCCCGCGGGCAAGGTGGTGACGGAGCCCACCGTCAGCATGGACCTCTTCCCGACGGTGTTGGCCCTGGCCGGGGGCACCCTGCCCACGGACCGAAACTACGACGGGCAGGATATCTTCAAGGTGCTCACGGGAGAGGTGACGATGATCCCGGGGCCGGGGGTGGACGGGGGCCGCGAGCTCCTCTCCTGGGAGGGTGAGGCCGCGGTCGCCCTGCGCACCGGCAAATGGAAGTACCTGGGACCGGGGTTCTGGCAGCTGACCCCCGGCTTCTACGACCTCGAGGCCGATCCCGGAGAGAGGAACGACCTCTCGGCCGCCCAACCCGACCTGGCCCGGCGCATGAAAGATCGGCTGGCGGAGGACTTCCTCGAAGTCACCCGCGGCAAATGAGGCGGTGGGCGCCTCTTCTGGGGGCGGCGGCGCTGGTCCTGCCCCTGGTCGGTTCCTGCGGCTCGGGTTCTTCGCCCGCGGCACCCGCGCCGCCGCAAGGGATCGTGTTCGTGGGAAGCACGCCCGGCTCGGGGGGCGTGGTCACCCTCGAGTGTCCCTTCCACTTGTGCGGGGACGGCCCTTTGAACCTCTCCCTCCGGGTGGTTTCCTCCGTGGCCGTCCCCAATGCAACTGTCCGTTCCCGTTTCCTGGACACGACGGGGAAGGAATGCGCATTCGTTTTCGCGACCCCCCGCCAGGACGTGGCCGCCAATCAGCCCGTCACTTTCGACTCCACGCGGGCGCTGCTCACGTTCGCGAGCGCCGGGGTGCTCGCCTGCCCGCCGCCCTTCACCACCACCACCATCGACGCCAACCTCATGAGCGCGGGCAACACCATTGTGCTGGGGTCGTCGCTGACGGTCGGCTACACCTTCGCCCTCCCTCCGGAATAGCCCCGCGCCCGATCGGGCTTCCGACCCCCCGTCGACCCGGCCGCGGTCGCCGCCCGGGATGAGGAGGGCCGAGACGGCCACCTCCCGCCGCGCTCCCGGCCGCGAAGTCGCTTCCGGGCCGGGGCCGGCCGCGCGCCTGCCCTTCGCGGCCAGTGGGGGCCGTGGCATACTGCAAAGCGGTGCCCGCCCTCGAGAGCCTGATCGACACCGCCGGCAGCACCTTCCGCGAGAACCGCGCGCACATGGAGCGCCTGCTGGTGGATCTAAGGGAGCGCCTGGCCGCGGCCCGGGCGGGGGGCGGAGAGGAAGCCGTGCGCCGCCACCGCGAGCAGGGCAAGCTTCTGGTGCGGGAGCGGATCGAGCGCCTGCTCGATCCCGGCACTCCCTTCCTGGAGGTCGCCGCCCTGGCCGCCCACGGCCTCTACGAGGGAGCCGCGCCTTCGGCGGGGATCGTCACCGGCATCGGGCGCGTGCGCGGCCGCGAGGTCATGGTCGTGGCCAACGACGCCACGGTCAAAGGGGGAACCTACTTCCCGCTCACGGTCAAGAAGCACCTGAGGGCCCAGGAGATCGCGAAGGAGAACCGGCTGCCCTGCCTCTACCTGGTCGACTCGGGCGGGGCCTTCCTTCCCCTCCAGGCCGAAGTCTTCCCGGACCGGGACCACTTCGGCCGCATCTTCTACAACGAAGCTCAGATGAGCGCGCAAGGGATCCCCCAGATCAGCGTGGTCCTGGGCTCCTGCACCGCGGGGGGCGCCTACGTGCCCGCCATGAGCGATGAGACCGTGATCGTGAAGGGCCGGGGGACGATCTTCCTGGCTGGTCCGCCCCTGGTGAAGGCGGCCACCGGCGAGGAGGTGAGCGCAGAGGAGCTGGGGGGCGCGGACGTCCACTGCCGGACGAGCGGGGTGGCCGATCACTACGCCCGGGACGACGAGCACGCCCTGGAGTGGGCCCGCGACATCGTGGGGCGGTTGACCACACGGAAGGAGCTGCCCTGGGAGGTGGAGGCGATCCAGGACCCGCTCCGCGACCCCCAGGAGCTGGGAGGGGTCGTCCCTCCCAATCTCCGCCTGGCCTACGACGTCCACGAGGTGATCGCCCGCATCGTGGACGGAAGCGAATTCAGCGAGTTCAAGGCCCTCTATGGCACCACCCTGGTCACCGGCTTCGCCCGCATCATGGGCTACCCGGTGGGGATCCTCGCCAACAACGGCGTGCTCTTCTCGGAGAGCGCGCTCAAGGCCACCCACTTCATCCAGATGTGCAGTTTGCGCCGGATGCCGCTGATCTTCCTCCAGAACGTCACCGGCTTCATGGTGGGCCGGGAATACGAGCACAAGGGGATTGCCAAGGATGGGGCCAAGATGGTTCACGCGGTCGCCAACGCCAGCGTGCCTAAGTTCACGGTGATCATCGGAGGGAGCTTCGGGGCGGGAAACTACGGCATGTGCGGGCGCGCCTACCAGCCGCGGCAGCTCTGGATGTGGCCCAACGCCCGGATCTCGGTGATGGGCGGGGAGCAGGCAGCGTCTGTGCTGGCCCAGGTAAAACAGGAGCAAAGGGAGCGGCGGGGCGAACCAATGACGGCGGCCGAGCTCGAGGCCTTGAAGGCTCCCACCCTGGCCAAATACGAGGAGGAGGGGAGCCCCTACTACTCCTCGGCCCGGCTCTGGGACGACGGGATCATTGACCCCGCGGACACACGCACCGTCCTGGGCCTGGGCATTTCGGCTGCCCTCAACGCTCCCATCCCGGAGACGCGCTTCGGGATCTTCAGGATGTGACCGCCCGCCCCTACCGGGCCCTCCGCTACCGGGACTTCCGCTGGCTCTGGATGGCCCAGCTCGTCTCCCTCACCGGCACCCAGATGCAGACGGTGGCCCTCCACTGGCATGTCTACCTCCTGACCCATTCGCCCCTGGCCTTGGGGCTGGTGGGTCTGACCCGCGTCCTGCCCGTGATCGTGTTCTCCCTCTGGGGCGGGGTGGTGGCCGACCGCCATGACCGCCGGTGGGTCATGTTCACGGCGCAGGCGGTGATGGCGGTCGGTTCGGCCGCCCTGGCCGCCCTCACCTTCGCCGGCCAAGAGACCCTAGCCACCCTCTATCTCCTCAATGCGCTCCTGGCCGCAGCCTCCGCCTTCGAGAACCCGGCCCGGCAGGCCCTCATCCCCCGCCTCGTTCCCCGGGAGGACCTTCCGGGGGCGCTCTCCTTGAACCTCACGATGTTCCACGCCGCCCTCATCGGTGGACCCGCCCTCGCCGGGCTGCTGATCGCGGGCAGTGCGGCCCGCTTCGTTCCTGGGCCTCACCACGCCGCGGCGGCCGCGGGGAACACCGCCTCCCTGGCCCAGATCTACACCCTGAACGCGCTCTCTTTCCTGGGGGTGCTGACGGCTCTCCTGGTCATGAAGACCTCGGGCAAGACGGAAGGGCCGACGGGGGCCCTGGAGCGGCCCCTTCAAGCCCTGAGGGCGGGCCTGCGCTTCGTCCTCACCACTCCGATCATGGTCTGGACCATGGGCCTCGACTTCTTCGCGACCTTCTTCGCGGGATCGTTGTCGCTCCTGCCCATCTTCGCGGACCAGGTCCTCCATGTCGGGCCCGCGGGATACGGATGGCTGGTGGCCGCCCCCGCCGTGGGCGCCCTCCTCGGCGCCCTCTACACGTCGATCCGGCCCCTGCCCCGGCGGCAGGGACGGGTCCTGCTCTACGCCATCGCCGCCTATGGCATCAGCACCGTGGTCTTCGGCTTCTCCCGAAGCTTCCTCCTGACCTTTCTCGCCCTCGCGGTGAGCGGGTTGGCCGACCTCGTCTCCACCGTGATCCGACAGACCCTCCGTCAGCTCATCACCCCGGACGGGCTTCGCGGGCGCATGACATCGGTGAACATGATCTTCTTCATCGGCGGCCCCCAACTGGGCGAGCTGGAGGCCGGCCTGGTGGCTTCGCTCTTCGCCTCCGTGGTGATGGGGGTTACGGTCTCGGTGGCCTCGGGAGGGGCGGCCACCGTACTCGCGGCCGCAGCGGTGGCGCTAGCCACGCCCATCGTCAGAGATTACGAGCTCGCGGGGCCCGCGCACATACCCTGAGCACCAAAGCCCACCGCATTGATCAAAGATTGCGGGCTGTTTCAGCACCAATGAGGCGTTGGGGCCGACCTTGCCGGCGAGCAATCACTTTTGGCCGCCGGCGCAGGAGCCGAACGGCGAAGAGCTGTCTTGGCGACTGACGAGCGCCTGGACTTGTTCATTGGTCGTGAAGCCGGGATCAGTCTCATGGAGCGTAAAGCGCGCGGCCCCCAAGAACTTGTCGCGGTCTTCCAGTCGCCCAGCTTTTTCTGCTGCTTTCGCCAGCCGGCCGTAGGAGAGTCCGAGACTACTGAGTACCAACCGCTTCTCATCGTCGCTTGCGTCCTTCAGAATTGCAGATGCAATGAGATTTAGCGGTTCATGGGTGCACTCAACCGTGCTGTAGTCCGCCTGACGATATGCCATCTCGAACCGAGCTTCTAGCGCTTGCCGCTCGAATTCTAGGCTCATGCGTAGGAGCGGACGCACCTTCGTCGTCATCTGGTAACCAAACATGACGACGGCTCCCAGAACAAAGCCCGTGGCAAGGAGACTGGCGCCGCGCCACATTCTGCGCAAGAGACCTCCTGTGGACCCGTCAATGACGCCGCAGGCCTCTTGTTGCCTAGAGCCTCATCATCGTGGGGGTCCCGCGGTGGCGCCCGAGTCATGGCCTTCGCTCGACACCCCGATCCCCTCGACGAGCGCATCGAGCACTTCCTTCGCCGCGGCCCGGGCCCGTTCGTCGCCCGCGTTGCACGTGACCAGCACTGCCGCGTGCAATTGCGGGATCACCACGATCTCCGCGT
>DATMML010000076.1 GCA_035570235.1 Vicinamibacteria bacterium
AGGAAGAGCAATATTCCGGGCCGCTCGGTGCGTGAACAGAGTGAAGGCAAGGCTTCCCGGCCGGCCGCTAGGGTCCTGCGGTCCCCTCGCTCAACGCGCCTCCCGCCGCGGCCCTTGATCGCGGTATTCGAGGCGAGAAAAGGCGCACCGCGAAGAGCCCGGCGAGCACGACGCCAAAGATCGTCGGCTGCAGAAGATCCGCCTTCACCCGCCACACGAAGTGAATCACGCCGCACACTGCCGCGAGGTATGACAATCGGTGCACACGTTTCCATCGCACGAACCCCAGGCGCCGCACCCAGCGGTCCGTGGACGTGATCGCGAGAGGCACCAGGAGGAGGAAGGCCAATAGGCCGATCGTGATGAACTTGCGCTTCACGATGTCCGCGGCGATGGCGGGCAAATCGAAGAATTGGTCGACGGCGACGTAGGTGGTCAAATGGAACGACGCGTAGAAGAACGCGAAGAGGCCGGCCATGCGCCGGAAGCGCACGGGTGAGGACCACCCGAAGAGCATCTTGAGTGGAGTAGCGGCCAGCGACAACAGGAGAAAAAACAGGGCCCAGAACCCGAGGCGATTCATGAGGTTGGCGATCGGGTTCGCGCCCAATCGACCGCCGAGGCCCTCAATCCCCATGAGGGCAAGGGGTAGACAGAAGCCCGCGAATACCGCCGAGCGCACGAGCCGGTTCATCGGCGGGCCAGGCTCGTCCTCAGTAGGACCTCCTCAAGTCCATCCCCTCGTAGAGACGCGCAACCTGGTCCGCGTAACCATTGAACGGCAGCGTCTTCCGCTTGAAGAATTCGCCGATACGGCGCTCCTTGGCCTGGCTCCAACGAGGATGATCTACCTCGGGATTGACGTTCGCGTAGAAGCCGTATTCGTTGGGGGCCATGCGGTTCCACGTCGTCGGAGGCTCTTTCTCGACGAACCGCACTTTCGTTATGGCCTTGATCCCCTTGAAGCCGTACTTCCACGGCACGACCAACCGCAGCGGGGCCCCATTCTGGTTAGGAAGGACGCGCCCGTACAACCCGACCGCCAAAAGCGTCAGCGGGTGCGTGGCCTCGTCGAGGCGCAGGCCCTCGACGTATGGCCAGTCCAGCACAGGCCGCCGCTGTCCCGGCATCATCGTGGGATCCAGCCGACTCGTGAAGGCGACGTACCTCGCACGCTGAGTCGGCTCGAGCTTGCGGATGATATCTCCGAGGGGGAGGCCTACCCAGGGGATGACCATGGACCAGGCTTCGACGCATCGCATGCGGTAGACTCGCTCCTCAAGAGGGAACCACTTCAGGAGCTCGTCGACCTCGACTGACTGGGGATTCTTGATCTCTCCCTCGAACGCGATCTTCCAAGGGCGGGTCGGGAACGCCGAGGCATTAGCCGCCGGATCGGTCTTGTCCGTGCCGAACTCGTAGTAGTTGTTGTAGTGCGTGATGTCTTCGAAGGAATTCTGACGCTCATCGGTGCTGAAGGGCCCCTTCTTAAGGTTGGGCAGCGGGGGCAGCGACGGTCCGCCGTCCGACCGCGCAGACCGCGCTAACGACAGCGACATCGCCGCTCCACCGACGACGCCCCCCGCTCCGAGGGCCAGGAACTCGCGACGCCGGAGGTACAACGGCAGAGGAGTGACTTTCATAGCTCCCACGCAAGGCAGGCTCTGAAGTGGGTCCTTTCGAGAATGGCAGGGGGTGAAGCCGCTCGACATCGCGCCCCCAACCTCCTACCATTATTTTCGACCCTATGTAGGTCGAAAGGAAGGTCCATCATGGTTCGTGTTGGCATTCTTGCGCAGCTGCAGGCCAAGCCTGGGAAAGAGGCCGAGGTGGCGAAGTTCCTCGCGGGCGCTCTTTCCCTTGCCAATGAAGAGCGCGGCACCACCGTGTGGTTCGCCATTCGCCTCGGGCCAGCCACCTTCGGCATCTTCGACGCGTTTCCGGACGAGGCCGGGCGCGAGGCCCACCTGAAGGGTCCGATCGCCGCGGCGCTCATGGCAAGAGCAGGCGAACTACTCGCCGCGCCGCCGAAGATCGAGAAGGTGGACGTCCTGGCCGCCAAAATCCCTGGCTGACGGGCTTTCGCCGCCGCGGGGAGTTCGCGGTCCATGGTCCCTGCGAAGCTGGGATTGCCTCGTGAACCCTTGTGAGGCCCCTGAAAACCGGACTTGAACCCAAGGCGATCCCAAGGCCTCGCGGCCTCGCCCCCCCTACAGCTGACGTTCATGGGAAGGACCTTAGCCTGTCGCGCAGCAAGTGCATGGCGGTGCGTATCCGCGTTTTGATTGTGCCCAAGGGCGCGCCGAGCTTCCGGGCGATCTCGGAGTGGCTCAGTCCTTCGTAATAGGCGAGCTCTAACGCTCTCCGCTGGTCCGGCGAGACCACGTCCAAGGCATTCCGCACCGCGATCTCTTCTTCGCTCCGGGGCCACTCGCCGATACCAAGAAGCGGATCCCCCAGTTCCTCGCGGCGCACCACGCGCCGTCTCAAGCGGTCGATGGCGCGGGTGCGGGCGATTGTGCACAGCCACGCCTGGGGCGATCCCCGCGAAGGATTGAAGCGCGCGGCCTGGCTCCAGACTTGGACGAACACGTCCTGGACCACGTCCTCGGCCTCGGAGCTGTCCCGGAGGATCCTCAGCGCCAGGCGCTTTACGACGCTCGCATAGCGGTCGTAGAGCTCGGCCAGGGCGTGACCGTCGCCGTCGGCCAACTGATGGAGAATCTCCTCGGCTCCGTCGGAGGTCAATGGCTGTCACCCGCAATCACCAGGGTCGCCATCCTGGTCGCGAAGAGCCGCTGGAACGTCTCCACTTGGGCCGGGTTCTCGCTGACCAGGGCCAGGGTCGAGTCATTCATGGTGAGCATGCCAACTCTGGTGCCGCGCGTCGTCGCGACAAAAGAGCCCTTGAGGCGGAGCCGGCGAGGAATCAAGAACACGGACAGCTGACCTTCCGCCGACGAGTAGTAGACGTGCGGCACAAGAGTGGCATCGGGAAACGGACAGTAGCGAGCACCGAGGAGTTGGAGTCCCCCAGCGCCCACCGGCAGTGGCGGCATCGCCGTGCCCTGTCTCTCAAACCATGCGCTCACGGTAGCGGGGTCGTTGCTCCACACCTGGGCCGGGAGCCTCTTCTGGCCGAAACAATGCGCGTGGTCGCGAGAGGCCTCCCAGGCCACCACGGTAGGGCTGCCTCGGCCGAGCAGCGCGAGGGCCGTGAGGCCCGCGGCCAAGGGCACGAGCCACAGCCCGCGTCGCCGCCGAGACGACCGAATGCGCTGCCGCACCTCGCCTTCTAAGGCTGGCCGCGGCTCTGGCGCCGGCAGGCCCTTGAGGCGCGCTCGTAACTCCCGCTCCGCTTCTGCCTGTTCACGGCACGCCGGACAGTCCGCGAGGTGCGCCTCCATGCGGGCGAGGTCAGCACCATAGAGGAACCGGTCGACGTAGGCGGTAACGCTCTCAGGGTCGCAAGTCACGCTTGTCTGCTTCCCAAGGCCTGCCGCAAGAGCGCTCGCCCGCGGTGGATCCGAGACATTACCGTGCCTATCGGCACCTCAAGGATCTGAGCAATCTCCTCATAAGAAAACTCGTCGATATCCCGCAGAAGGACCGCCACCCGAAAGGACTCGGGGAGCCGCGCCAGGGCCGGGGCGACGTCCTCACGCTCGCTGCCCAGGTCGTCCTGGGCCGGAGGAGCAGCGAGCGTGTCTTCGAGCAGTTCGACCGCCTCCGGCCTGCGGGCCAAACGGCGGACGGCATCGGTCCGCACTCGATGGAGGATCGTGTAGAGCCACGCGCGGATATTTGTGCCGGGCGTGTAGCGGTCGAATGACCGGTAGGCGCGCAGGTACGTCTCCTGCACGAGGTCCTCGGCGTCGTGAGCGTTACGCGTCATGCGGTAGGCGGTCCTGTAAAGAACCTTCAGGTGAGGGAGCGCCTCGGCCTCGAATCTCTCTTGACTCACTCGTGCGGGGCGGTCCCTGTAAGCTGAAACGCCGCCTACCGCCTCCTTATTCCCCGCCCCCCTTTGGGGACGCTGGATTTTGGCACAACTCTTTCTTGGGATTGGCGGCACGGGGACGCGCGTTAGCGGATACGGCGCCCAGCTGAAACGCGGTGGGTTGCCTTACGGGCAGGTGTCGCCAACTTGTTGATTCATCGGGAGCAGGTTGCTCCCACCCGCCTTCCAGTTGAGTGGGTACGAACGGGCCTTGTTTCATGAAATTCAGGGACGTGGAGCCCGTGGCAAGGCCGAGTTGCTGCCACCCCGAATGCGCCCGGGCGGAAAGACCTAAGAGTCATTGCAAGGGGCAAAGCCGGAAGGTCACCACAACCAGTCCAAGACTGCGCTCGTGGCGATAGCGGTCGTTGGCGAAGTCCAGCCGCCGTGCCGTCTTGTAGTTCGAGCCAGAGTGGCTGTAGCCGGCACGAATGGTTCGCTCCACCAGGAGGCGCGGACGAACTCCGAGTCGACCTGTCCTCGGTCCGGTCTGCCGCCCTTGAGAAGATCCAAGGAAGAGACCCCCGCGCGCTGGCGGCCGCAAGTCAACGCTCTGAACGATCCCCGAGCGCGACATTGTCTCGTCGCTCTCCTCACTGACACGACCGATGGCGCGGGTTGTCTATTCCCTACCGCATGGGGTGGCATTCGCCGCCCGGCCCTGCCATCAGGTTCGTGATCGCGGCGGCCCGGGAATATTCACTTCGGTTCCTCGGTCTGGATACGCAAGGGGCGCGGGTGACGAAACGGATCGTCACCAGACCAGCTCTGCAGCTGTCGCGCCATAAGGAGAGGGGATAGTCCTCGATGAGAAGGATGCTGGCCGTCCTTGGGTTCGCCGGTATCGCGGTCCTTGCCAACGAGTCCGCGGCGCAGTCGGTCAACCCCGTTCTACTTTGGAACGGAACGCTACTCATGATCGTCCGCACGCCGGGCGCACAGCCGGCAACGATTCACCCGACCCGCAGCCTTGCGATCATGCACGCCGCTATCTACGACGCGGTGAACGCCATCGACAAGGGACACCGCCCTTACGCGATTGAGCTGACGGGGGTTTCACGATTCGCTTCGCAGGATGCAGCCGTGGCTACGGCCGCGCATGAAGTCCTGGTCACCCTTTATCCGCAGCTCCAGGGGATGCTTGACCTCGAGCTTCAACAGTCGCTGGCAGCCATACCGGAAGACGAGCACAAGGCCGAGGGAATCAGCGTAGGCCAGACCGTTGCTGGCCGCATACTGAAGCTGCGGAGCCAGGACGGGTCCGGGGCTCGGCCGCGCCCGTACGTATTTGGCGACAAACCCGGCGATTACCAATCAACGCCTCCGAATTTTCCCCCGCAGCCTCAATTCACGCATTGGAGCGGCGTGACGCCGTTTGCGCTCGCGCGTGCCGATCAGTTTCGTCCCGGCCCTCCGCCCGCCCTCTCCAGCCACCAGTACAGCCGCGCGGTCAACGAGGTGCAGGTATTCGGGGTCGCCGCCAGCACCGCCGCTTCACCGGACCAGGCCCTGACGGGTCGCTTCTGGAATGGTGCCATCCAGAACTACTGGAACGAGATCGCACAGACCGCGAGCCTCGTACACGGACTCACGACTGCGCAGAACGCGCGCCTGTTTGCACAGCTAAACCTGACCTTCGCGGATGCCGTGATTGCCTTCTACGACGCGAAATACACCTACAACTTCTGGCGGCCGGTCACGGCGATCCGCGCTGGTTCGGACAACAACCCCGACACCATCGCCGATCCGAACTGGCTTCCGGAAGTCGTCAAGACGCCCCCGGATCCTTCTTACCCTGGCGCGCACGCGGTCATCAGCGCGGCCGGCGAAGTAGTACTGAATGAGTTCTTCGAGAAGGATCACTTCGACTTTGCCGTCACCTCTGAGGTTCTGCCGTCGGTCCAGCGCTCATTCGACAGCTTCGCCGCCGCCGCGAAAGAAGCCTCGTTCAGTCGTATCTTCGCGGGTGTTCATTTCCGCTTCGACCTCACCACCGGGCGACGGCTAGGCCGCGACGTCGCACACTTCGTCGTTCAGAACTTCCTGACGCCGCTGCGCCGCGACGACGACGGCGACGCTGACCGTTGAGCGTTGAGGGCAGGTCCGGCCCGATCGAAGAGGGTAAGCTCATCCGGCTCGCTCGAGGCTCCCTCTCAGAGTGGGTCGGTCGTTGCGGCGGTGGCGGCAGACCTCAACACATTCAAAAAGGCCTCCGAGCCTGGCGCACCATCGCCGTTGCCAGAGTCCGAGCGGGGGCGGCGATGGGCGCCATCACGGTGGTCGCGGGATGCGCCCTCGCCTCAACCCCCGGCCCTCGAGCCCACCCGATTGCTGACGTGGCCCAGGTGGACAGGGATTGCCGTTGCCTCGATCGGCGCGGCGGTGAACTCTGGCCGTCTGGAGGGGACGCTCGGCGGGGTCGTTGACCTCCCACATCCGTAAAGGGATGCGCAGTTCGCGGTCGCGGCAAGGCGAGCCGAACAACAAACAAGAAGGGAGACACGGATGCGTGGTTTTGTGATGGTTGGTGCGGTGGTCGCAGTCGGCCTGGGCATGTGGGGCTGCGGCGGGGGCTATTCCAGCGGAAGCAGCGGGAACCCGAACAGTCCGACGCCGTCGACCGCGGCCGGCGTCGTGACGGTCAACGTGGTCGCGGTCAACGGCGCACAGTCATTCTCACCGAATCCGGCGACGTTGCCGGCAGGTCAGATGATCGTGTGGCACAACGTCGACAACGTGACTCACCGCGTCTTGCTGAACGATGGCTCGGTGGACACGGGTGATCTCCTCCCCGGAGCCTCGAGTCGACCCATGCCAGTCGAAGGCGGTGGTGGCCCCTATCACTGCGCAATCCATCCCGTCATGGTCGGAAGCATCAATCAAAGCGCGGGTTTACAGCAGCCCTGCACGGGAGCGTATTGCCAGTGAACGTCGAGTTCGCGGCAGCCATTCGCCATATTCTCGGCCGCTCCTGAGGCTCATGACGACGCTCCTATCCATTGAACGGTTTCTACCGCCTTACCGCTACACCCAGGACGTCGTCACGCACTGGGTGCGCTCGTGGCTCGAGGAGAAGGACGACGCCAACGCCACCCGCCTGCTCTCGGTATACGCCTCGGCGGGGGTCAAGACCCGCGCCAGTGTCGTCCCCATCGAGGAGGTCTTCCGCCCCGGGGACTTCGAGACGCAGAACGACCGCTACAACGCAATCATCCGCGACACCGGGATCGAGCTCGCGCGGCGGGCCCTAGGCTCGGCGGGCCTCGGGCCGCGCGAGATCACTCTGGTCGTCACAGTCTCGTGCACCGGCTTCATGATCCCTGCCGTCGACGCCTACGTGGCCGACGCCCTGAGCATGGGGCCGCGCCTGGTGCGGTTGCCGATCACCGAGAGCGGTTGCGCTGGCGGCGTCGTCGCTTTGGCCCGCGCTGCCGACTACCTCACCGCGCATCCACGCGAAGCGGCGTTGGTCCTCGCCCTGGAGTTCTCGAGCCTCACCTTCCAGCGCTGGGACCGCTCGGCCACCAACGTCGTCTCGACGGCCATCTTCGGCGACGGGGGTGCGGCGGTGGTTCTGGTGGGTCCCGAGCACCCCCGGGCCCGCGGCGGAGCCCTGGCTCGTCTTACCGAGGCCGACAGCGTCTTCTTCCCGAAGACGACCCACTTGATGGGCTTCCACCTGCGCAACCAGGGATTCCAGATCATCCTCGACCGCGGCCTGGCGCCCTTCGTCCGCCGTGAGATCGTGCGGTCCGTCGAGGGGTTCCTCGCCCCACGGGGCCTGGGCCGTCGTGACATCGCGCGCTGGATCCTGCACCCGGGGGGGAGGCGCATCATCGAGGTCATGACCGAGCAGCTCGGCCTCGGCCCCGAGGACCTCTCGCCCACCGAGGCAGTCCTCTCGGAGCACGGGAATATGAGTTCGGTCACGGTGTTCTTCGTCCTCGAGGAGATCATGCGGCGGCACCGGCCCCGGGCGGGTGCCCGTGGCCTCCTGGGGGCCTTCGGTCCAGGATTTGGCGCGGAGCTCGCGCTGCTGGAGTTCTGCTGAACCGATGACCCCGCCGCGCGAGCTCGCGCGGGATCGCGACCTACAGCTGTGAATCGCCCACGTACAAGTCACTAACCGCTATCGCGCTGGGTACGTGAAGCCTGGGTAGTCGATCGTGGATCGGGCGGTCGGCCGTCACTCGTCACCCTCGTGGCGGCCGCCAGTGCTGAATGACGAAGTCGGCGAGGAGGTCCGCGTCCCGGCGGCGGGACGAGGTGTGCCGCGCGACCAGCGCGAGCGTGCGAGACGGCGCAGGCCGTGCGAACGGGCGCGCCACGAGCCGGGTGCCCTTGAGTATGCCCGCCTCCAGCGTGATCGCGGGGAGCAGCGTCACGCCCCATCCGCCTTCGATCATCTGGATCAGCGTGGTCAGACTTGTGGCCTCGACGCGGGGCTCCCACGTGCGGCGCGGCCCGCACGCGGCGATCGCGTGGTCGCGCAGGCAGTGCCCTTCCTCCAGCAGCAGCATGTCGCCGGTGTCGATCTCCCGCATCGCGACCTCCTTGTCGCGGGCGGCGGGCGAATCCTTGCGCGCCACGAACCAGAACTCGTCCTTGAAGACCTCGCGCACGTAGAGGTCGCCGGTGTCGAAAGGCAGCGCGATCAGCGCTACGTCGAGGCTGCCCGCGCGCAGCCGCTCGAGCAGGCGCTCCGTGAGATCTTCCCGAAGGTGCAGCTTCAGCTCCTTGTGCGCGCGCCGCAGGGCCGGAAGCACGCTCGGCAGCAGGAAGGGCGCGATGGTTGGAATCGCGCCGAGGCGAAGGAGGCCGGACAGGGGCCGCGCCGCGGAGCGGGCCGTCTCCGCCAGGTCGGTCGCGGCGGCCAGCAGGTCGCGCGCGCGCGCGGCGATTTCCCCACCCACCGCGGTCAACTGCACGTGGCGCTGGTCGCGCTCGACGAGCTGCACGCCCAGCAGCGTCTCGAGCTCCTTAAGTCCCGCCGACAGCGTGGACTGCGTGACGAACTGCGCTTCGGCAGCGACGCGGAAGTTCAGGCGGTGGGACAGCTCGACGAGGTAGGCGAGCTGGCGCAGGGTGGGCAACGCGGGCATCACGCGCTCCGCGCCCAGGAGAAAGCCCGAAGACGGAAGGCAGAAGGCATGGCCCGCTCCGCGGAACCCCTTTCAGTGGTCACATGGCACCCCTCGGGCGCGATCGACCAGCTCGATCATTGTAATCACAATTAGTCGTTGGATCGATCACGAGGCCTGCGTCACACTGGTGAGGTGGGAGACCAGTTAATCGGTCCCGATCTGTCCGCGGCGTAAGGCAAGTAGTCCCCTCAGAAAGTGGAAGGAGCTCACCATGACTAACGAGAAGAACGAAGCAAAGTGCCCGTTCAATCATGCCGCCGGCGGCGGCCCATCGAACCGTGACTGGTGGCCGAAGCAACTCCGGCTGAATATCCTGAGCCAACATTCCTCCCTCTCCAATCCAATGGGCGAGAGCTTCAACTACGTGACAGAGTTCAAGAGCCTCGATCTGAAGGCGGTGAAGAAGGACCTGCGCGCACTGATGACCGACTCGCAGGAATGGTGGCCGGCGGACTTCGGGCACTATGGGCCGTTGTTCATCCGCATGGCATGGCACAGCGCCGGCACGTATCGCACCGGTGACGGTCGCGGCGGCGCCGGAGCCGGTCAGCAGCGCTTCGCGCCCATCAACAGCTGGCCGGACAACGTCAGCCTCGACAAGGCGCGCCGGCTGCTCTGGCCGATCAAGCAGAAGTATGGCCGGAAGATCTCATGGGGCGACCTCATGATCCTTGCCGGCAACGTCGCCCTGGAATCGATGGGATTCAAGACGTTCGGCTTTGGCGGCGGGCGCGTGGACGCCTGGGAGCCGCAGGAGGACGTTTACTGGGGCTCAGAGAACAAGTGGCTGGACGACAAGCGCTACTCCGGAGACCGGGTTCTCGAGAATCCGCTGGCTGCGGTCCAGATGGGCCTGATCTATGTCAACCCGGAAGGCCCGAACGGGAAACCGGATCCGATCGCGGCGGCCAAGGACATCCGCGAGACTTTTGCTCGCATGGCGATGAACGACGAAGAGACGGTGGCGCTCATAGCTGGAGGTCACAGCTTCGGCAAGACCCACGGCGCCGGCCCTGCTTCTCATATGGGTCCCGAGCCGGAAGCGGCCCGCATCGAGGAGCAGGGCCTCGGCTGGAAGAGCAGCTATGGCACAGGCAAAGGCGGTGATGCGATCACCAGCGGCCTGGAAGTCACCTGGACCTCGACGCCGACGAAGTGGAGCAACGACTACTTCCGGAACCTGTTCGGCTATGAATGGGAGCTGACGAAGAGCCCGGCGGGTGCGCATCAGTGGAAGCCGAAAGGTGACGCGGGCGCCGGAACCGTGCCCCATGCCCACGACCCGTCGAAGCGTATCGGGCCTTCCATGCTGACCACGGACCTCTCGCTGCGCTTCGACCCGGCCTACGAAAAGATCTCGAGGCGCTTCTACGAGAATCCGGATCAGCTCGCGGACGCCTTCGCCCGTGCTTGGTTCAAGCTGACGCACCGCGACATGGGTCCTCGCGCACGTTATCTCGGCCCGGAGGTGCCTGCCGAAGAGCTAATCTGGCAGGACCCGATTCCCGCGGTCAATCACAAGTTGATCGATGAGAAGGACATTGCCTCCCTCAAGAACAAGATCCTGTCTTCAGGGTTTTCGGTCTCGCAACTAGTTTCGACCGCCTGGGCGTCGGCGTCCACCTTCCGTGGTTCCGACAAGCGCGGCGGCGCGAACGGCGCGCGCATTCGCCTCGCACCCCAGAAGGATTGGCCTGTCAACCGCCCGGCCGAACTGGCGAAAGTGCTCAAGATGCTGGAGGGTATCCAGAGCGAGTTCAACAAGGCGGCCTCTGGCGGGAAGAAGGTCTCGCTCGCCGACCTGATCGTTCTGGCTGGTTGCGTGGGGGTCGAGCAAGCGGTGAAGAAGGCTGGTCACGACGTGAAGGTTCTGTTCACGCCAGGACGCATGGACGCCTCGCAGGAGCTGACCGATGCGGACTCGTTCGCCGTGCTCGAACCTATCGCGGATGGCTTCCGCAACTTCCTCAGAAGCAAGTACACCGTGCCGGCGGAGGCTCTGCTGGTCGACCGGGCGCAGCTGCTGACGCTGACGGCGCCGGAGATGACGGTTCTCGTTGGCGGGATGCGCGTTCTGAATGCCAACTTCGGAGAGTCCCAGCACGGTGTCTTCACCAAGCGGCCGGAGGCGCTGACCAACGACTTCTTCGTCAACCTGCTCGACATGGACACGGAGTGGAAGGCGGTATCGGACGCCCAGGACGTGTTCGAAGGGCGCGATCGCAAGACGGGCGAACTGAAATGGACCGGCACGCGTGTCGATCTCATCTTCGGTTCCAACTCTCAGCTGCGGGCCCTGGCCGAGGTCTACGGAAGTTCGGACGCGCAGGCGAAGTTTGTCCAAGACTTTCTAGCCGCGTGGAACAAGGTGATGAACCTTGACCGTTTTGACGTCGCCTAGACTTGGGTGATTTGCTCGACAGCCATCGGGGCATGAACAGAGTCGCTTCGCCAATCGAATGCTGGACGCAGGCCGGGACCATGATACGGCGGTTGGCCGCCATGACCACATTACAGATAAGGAGAGAGGTGACCGCCATTTTGCTCGCCGGGGTGGACTTGTTCGGAGGCCTGCCAACTCGAGGATAATGGCCACAAGGGGGACTCATGCCGAAAATGCGCGCCGCCCGGGTCCGCGATGCGAAGGGACCGTTCGAGCTCATCGAGCGCGAGATTCCCGAGCCCGATGCCGGGCAGGTGAGGATGAAGGTCCAGGCTTCCGGCATTTGCCACAGCGATTCCTTGACCAAGGAGGGACTGTGGCCGGGCATTCAGTACCCGCGCGTGCCGGGACACGAGGTCGCCGGAGTCATCGACGCCGTCGGTCGTTCGGTCCCCGTGTGGAAGGTCGGCGACCGGGTAGGAGTGGGCTGGCACGGTGGGCACTGCGGCTACTGTGAGTCCTGCCGGCGTGGGGACTTCGTGACCTGCCGCGTGGCTCCCCAGATCCCCGGCATCACCTACGATGGAGGCCACGCGGACTACATGATCGCCCCTGCCGTCGCCCTGGCGCGGATTCCGGATGGCCTCTCGGCCGCTGACGCGGGGCCGCTGATGTGCGCGGGGATCACGACCTACAACTCGCTGCGCCATGCCGGCGCCCGCCCTGGCGATCTGGTGGGGGTCCTTGGGATCGGAGGCCTCGGCCATTTGGGCGTCCAGTTCGCGGCCAAGATGGGGTTTCGCACCGTCGCCATCGCCCGGGGGAAGGACAAGGAGGCTCTGGCGCGGAAGCTCGGGGCGCAGCACTACATCGACAGCCAGACCCAGGACCCGGCCCAGGAACTGACCCGGCTGGGCGGCGCCCGCGTCGTCCTCGCCACCGTGACCTCCGGCAAGGCCATGACCGCGGTTCTGGGAGGCCTCGGCATTGACGGCAAGCTCATCGTCCTGGGTGCCGCTCACGAGCCGCTTGAGGTCTCCGCCCTCCTGCTCCTTGGCGGGCGGCGGTCGATCGTGGGCTGGCCTTCGGGCACCGCCGCCGATTCGCAGGACACGATGGACTTCAGCGCGCTCGCCGGAGTGCGGTCCATGAACGAGGTGTTTCCGCTGGAGCGCGCGGCCGAGGCCTACGACCGGATGATGAGCGGCAAGGCCCGTTTCCGTGTCGTCCTTACGACCGGAAACTAGAGGTCGGGCTCCTCCGCGGAAGCAGTAGGCGAGGCAGTCTCGCCAACCGGAGAAAGGGTCCGGCGACCGGGTCTTGCCGGCGGTCCAAAAAAGCAGGCGGCCCCTGCTTTCTCCATCCTGTCTCCGGCCTCACAATCAAGCCGGCATGATCGTCGCTTACGTCTCGGGGCATGGCTTTGGGCATGCGACCAGGGTGGGGGAAGTGCTGCGGGAGGTGCGGCAGCACTCGCCCGGGATTCCCCTCGCCATCGTCACCTCCGGGCCGGAGGCGCTCTACCGGGAGGCGATCCCGGGCCCTTTCGAGTTCCGGGCGCGTGAATGCGACGTCGGCCTCGCTCAGCGGGGCGCCCTCGTGTTCGATACCGGGGCCACGGCGGCCCGATGGAGGCGGTTCGCCGCGAGCTATCCCGGCCGGGTGGAGGCCGAGGCGGCCTGGCTAGGTCGGGTTCGGGCCCAGTTGGTGCTGGGCGACATCCCGCCTCTGGCCTTCGACGCCGCGGCCGCGGCCGGGGTGCCTGGAGTGGGCCTCGCCAACTTCTCCTGGGATTGGGTCTACCGGCATCTCGCCCTTGATGAGCCCGAGCTAGGGGCCGCGGCGTCGGCGGCGGCGTCCGCTTACGGGCGCGCGCACTTGCTGCTCGAGCTCCCTTTCGCCGGCGATCTCTCCGCCTTTCCGCGCCGGGAGGCGATCCCGCTCGTGGCCCGGCGGCCCCGCGCGGATGGGGAGGAGACCCGCGAGCGGCTCGGTCTACCCGAGGGTCCGCTCGTGCTTCTGTCCTTCGGAGGCCTGGGCTTGCCCGGCTTCGACCCGGGAGTGCTGGGCGGGCTCAGCGGGATCCAGTTCCTCATGGAAGCAGGGCCGGGGACGTTCCCCGACAACGTAACCGCGCTGCGAGCGGAGCGCTGGCGAGGTCTCGGGCTGGGGTACCAGGACGTGGTGGCGTCGGCGGACGTGGTCGTGACCAAGCCCGGCTACGGCATCGTCACCGATGCCATCGCGGCCCGGACGCGGCTCGTGTACACGGAGAGGGGGGACTTCCCGGAATACCCCGTTCTGGTCGCGGAGATGCCACGCTACCTGCCCTGCGCGCACGTCAGCAACGCGGATCTGCTGGCCGGGCGCCTGGGGGAGCCGATCCGGTCCGTGCTGGGCCAGCCCTTCCCGGAGCCGCCCCTCTTGGACGGGGCACGGGTGGCGGCCCGCCGGCTATCTGAGTTGGCCTGCGGGCCGCGCGACGCAGGCTAGAGGCCCAGGAAAGCCAGTCCGCTCATCGCGTATTGCTTGATGTCCGCCTCGTACTTGCGGAAGAGGTCCATGTTGGCCTGGGGTACGGCAAGGCCTCCTGCATTCCCCGCGAGCTGCTTCATCACGTCGCCGGCCTGCTTCTGGTCCTCCGCGGAAGGCGCCGCGGGGAGCGAGACTCCGGCCTGCTGGGCCCTCTGCATTGCCTCCTGGGTGGCGTCGCCCGCCTGTTTCAAGGCTTGCTCCATCAGCTGCGCGGGCTGCTGGCCCGTCTCCTTCTGAATCTGAGAAGCCCAGGCCGTCTGGTACACGGCCTGCTGGAGGTAGCGGTACTCGCGGTCGCTCATGCCCGTCCCGGCCAACGCCTTGGCCTGGGCCAGCCGGATGTCGGAGGTGAGGCGGGCGAGCTTGCCGCCGAGTTCCATCACGTCCCCCAGGCCCGGCTGCTTACTGTCCTTCGGGCGGTGCTGGAGCTCGTCGATCTCAGCCTTGTGCTGCTCGTAGACGGCGTAGATCGCCTTGCGCACATCCAGGAACTTGAGCAGGCGGGGCTCGGCGATCACACCGTCCGGAGGGGGGCTGAAGGTGTTGCGGTTGGCCTCCTTCTCGTACTTAGCGATCTCCTGCGCTTTGGCCGTGATGTCGCCCGCGAACTGCTGGGCCTTGCCCTTCACCCAGTAGGCGCCGGCGCCCAGGCCAACGATAACGACCGCTCCGCCCACGAGCACGGCGATTCCACAGCCGATGGCGATCTTGGTTCCAGTGCCCACGTGTTCTCCTTCTTGAAACTGTCCGCGCGAGTATAGCGGTCCCCGCAAACGGTCGCAAAGGGGCGGGGAAAGAGCTATGATGGCCGGTCGCCCGGGAACGACACCTCGAGGACAGGGCGAGGAGGGAACCATGGAACCCACGTGGCATGACGGTCTCAGCCGGACGGCGCTCGTGGAGCTCGTTGAAGGCCTGCTCTTGGCCATGGACAAAGCCGTGCCCCGTCTGGATGCGGTGGCCCACCACCTTTCGCTCATCGCGCAGCAGGGAGAGGACTTCGAGGTCCTGGGTGGCATCAGCGACCAGGTTGCTGACATCGGGGATGAGCTGTACTCGGCCAGTGACCGTGACAAGCTGCGTGAGTGGGGGAACCAGATCGATTCCCCGGAGAAGGCCCACT
Source organism: Vicinamibacteria bacterium (assembly GCA_035570235.1). Lineage (NCBI taxonomy): Bacteria > Pseudomonadati > Acidobacteriota > Vicinamibacteria > Vicinamibacteria bacterium. The sequence continues at coordinate 15,186 of DATMML010000076.1, forward strand.
GAGCCAACCCCGCGACCCCGCGAGCGGGGAGGGGAGCGAGCGCCCATCCGGGGGGGCCCCTGTTCCCGGGCTAGCGTCCGCCCGCGCCACCAAGGTGGGCCTGGTCAGCCTGGGCTGCCCCAAGAATCTGGTGGATGGGGAAGTCATGCTCGGCCGCCTGCGTGCCCGGGGCTACGAGTTGGTTCCGGACGCCCGGGAGGCGGAGGTGATCGTGGTCAACACCTGCGCCTTCATCGAGCGCGCCCGACAGGAATCGGTGGACGCAATCCTGGAAATGGCCCAGCTGAAGGAGAAGGGCAAGGCTCGGCGGCTGGTCGTCACCGGCTGCCTGGCCCAGCGCTACGACGAGGAGCTTCGCCGCGAGATTCCCGAGATCGATGCCACCCTGGGCACGGGGCAGGTGGACGACATCCTGCGCGCCGTGGAGGGCGTACCCACATCCCTAGCCGACGCCCCCGCGGGGTCGCCCGTCTGGATATACGACCACACCACTCCCCGCGTCCTCTCCACCCCCTCCTACCTGGCTTACGTGAAGATCAGCGAGGGGTGCGACTACAACTGCTCGTTCTGCATCATCCCCACCCTGCGCGGTCGGCACCGGAGCCGAACCGTGGAGGACATCGTGGCCGAGGTCCGGTCTCTGGCCGCGAGCGGGGTCAAAGAAGTCGTGCTCGTGGCCCAAGACTCCACCCGCTATGGTCTCGATCTCGGGGTGCGCGACGGTCTTGCCTACCTGCTCAGGCGCCTGGGTAGGATCGATGGCCTGCGCTGGATCCGCATCCTCTACGCTTATCCGGCGACCCTCTCCGACCCCATCCTGGACGCCATCGCTAGCGAGGAGAAGGTGGTCAAGTACGTGGACATCCCCCTGCAGCACGCGAGCGAACCGGTCCTGAAGCGAATGAAACGGCCCACCGGCCGCGGGAACCTGCTCGGCATGGTCGAGCGCATCCGCGCCCGGGTGCCCGGGGTGGCCATACGGACCTCCTTCATCGTGGGGTTCCCGGGGGAGACGGAGTCCGATTTCCAAGGGCTGCTCCGGTTTGTGGAGGAGGGGGAGTTCGAGAGCGTGGGCGTCTTCACCTTCTCCGACGAGGAGGGCACGACGTCTTTCGGCCTGCCCGACCGGGTCCCGCCGCGGGTCAAGGAGAGCCGGCGGCGCCGGCTGATGGCCCGGCAGAAGCGGATTTCGTCCCGGAGGAACCGGAGCCGGTTGGGGGAGCGACTCGAGGTGCTTGTGGAGGGCGTGCATCCCGAGACCGAGTTGCTCCTGCGGGGACGACTGGCCACCCAGGCCCCCGAGATCGACGGACAGGTGCTGATCAACGACGGCACCGCCGAGCCCGGCAACTTCGTGACCTGCGAGATCACCGCGACCCACGCCTACGACCTGGTGGGCCGCATCGTCTAGGGCTTGAATACTCTCTAGCTCTTGGTATAAAGTAAGTTCCAGCTCCGGGTGTTGCACCAGAGTGGGTTCGCCCCACTCTTTTTTTTGGGGCGTCGACGGGGGCGACCTGAGGCAGGAGGAGATGGTCGAGCGGGTCAGGGCGGTCGCCGAGCGGGTGACCGGGGGGCGTGGGTTCGAGCTCACGGAGGTCGAGGTCAAGCGCGACCGGGAGGGGCAGATCGTACGTCTCTACGTGGACAAGGAGGGCGGTATCGGCATCGCGGAACTGCAGTCCGTCTCCGAAGAGGTCTCCGCCATCCTGGATGCGGAGGACCCCATCGCTTCCTCCTACACCCTCGAGGTGTCTTCCCCCGGCCTGGATCGGCCCTTGAAGACGGAGGCCGACTACCGGCGGTTCGCGGGCCGGCTGGCTAGGCTCTCGAGCTACGAGCCGGTGGAGGGCCGGCGTCACTGGACGGGCCGTCTGCTGGCCATAGAGGAGGGCGTGGTGAGCTTGAGCCTGGAGAAGGAGGGCGCCATAGCCCGGATCCCCTTGGCCAAGATCTCCCATGCCCGACTGGAAGTGGAATTTCCGAGATGAGCCATGGCCACCGAGAGCGGCCGGCCACGGGCTGTGGGAGACGCGGGCTTCGTCCCCGGCGCGGACTCGGGGGGTCCGGGGGGTACGCCACCGCGTCCCCGGGCGTGAATTGAAGGTCCCATGGCAAATCAGCTGCGACAACAAATCGAGCAGATCAGCCGGGAGAAGAACATCAACCCGGACGTGATCATCGCCGCCATCGAAGACGCCATCCTCACCGCCTCCAAGAAGTACTACAAGAGCGCGGAGGACCTGCGCAGCCGCTTCAACAACGAGAGCGGCGTGATCGAGGTGTTCGCGGTCAAGCAGATCGTGGAAACGGTGGAGGAGCCCGATCTTCAGATCGGCCTGGAGGAAGCGCGGAAGCTGATCCCCGAGGCCGAGGTGGGGCAGGAGATCGAGTTTCCCAAGCCCACCGACATCCTGGGCCGCATCGCCGCCCAGACCGCCAAGCAGGTGATCTTCCAGAAGGTGCGGGAGGCGGAACGGGACAACGTGTTCGCCGAGTACTCGGGCCGTGTCGGCGAGGTCATCAACGGGATCATCAAGCGCCAGGAGATGGGTGACTTCATCGTGGACATGGGCCGGGCGGAGGCGGTGCTCCCCCGCAAGGAGCAGAGCCGGGCCGAGACCTACCAGACGGGGGACCGGGTGCGGGTGGCCATCGTCAAGGTCCTGAAGTCCGCCAAGGGTCCGCAGGTGGTGGTGAGCCGGACGGACCCCGCCCTCCTCATGAAGCTCTTCGAGATGGAGGTGCCGGAGATCTACGACGGCACCGTCCAGATCAAGGGCTGCGTCCGGGAAGCGGGGGAGCGGGCTAAGGTGGCGGTGATCTCCCGCGAGCGGGATGTTGACCCGGTGGGGGCCTGCGTGGGCATGAAGGGAACCCGCGTCCAGTCCATCATCCGGGAGCTGCGGGGCGAGAAGATCGACATCGTGGAGTGGAATGAGGATCCCACCACGTTCGTGATCAACGCCCTCTCGCCCGCCAAGGTGAGCCGGGTCTCCATCCTGGACGAAGAGCAGAAGATCATGGAGGTGGTGGTAGAGGACAAGCAGCTCTCCCTCGCCATCGGCAAGAAGGGTCAAAACGTTCGGCTGGCGGCCAAGATCGTGGGCTGGCGAATCGACATCAAGAGCGAGGAGGAAAAGCGCCAGGAAGTCGAGGCGGAGATGGCGCGCATGGCGCGCATCGTGGACGAGCTACGCAGCTTGGACGGGGTCGGAGAGAAGACCATTCAGAAGCTGATCGATTCGGGGGTGGCCGGCCTCAACCACCTCCTAGAGATGCCGGACGAGGAGCTCACCTCCATCGAAGGCATCGGGCCCAAGACGGCGGAGAAGATCCGCGAGTCCGCGGCGGCGGCCAAGGTCGTGTGGGACGAGCGCGACGCAGCCGCGGAGGCGGAGCGACAGGCGGCCCAGCAGGCGGCGGAGGAAGAGAGCCGTCGGCTGGCGGAAGAACAAGCGGCCCAGGAACAAGCCGCCCAGGAACTGGCGGCCAAGGAACAAGCGGCAGAGGAGCAGGCGGCCCAGGAGGCGGCGGCCGAAGAGCCGCCGGGCTCCGAGGCGGCGGCAACAGCCGCGCCGGAGCCGGAGGTCGCGCCCGCGGGTGAGAGGACGGGTCAGGGAGGGGAGTCGGATGGTCAACGTTAGGGTCTTCCATCTGGCGAGGGATCTGAACCTCTCCAGCCAGGAAGTCATCGAGCGCCTCAAACGCCTCGGGGTCGAGGTGAAGACCGCGTCTAGCTCCGTGGACGAAGACACCGCGGACAAGCTTAAGCGGGCCCTGAAGATCGACGCCCTGACCGCCCGCAAGAAGCGCATTTACGGCAGCGAGGAGGACGAGGCGGAGCGGGAGCTTGAGGAGCGCGAGCGGGCGGCTCGGATCGCCGCCGAACGCGCGGCCCGGGAGCAGGCAGCGGCGGAGGCCAGAGCGGCCGCGGAGGCGCGCAAGGCGGCCAAGGCGCGCGGCCACAAGGCCGAGAAGGAGACGGAGGCGGAGAAGAAGGCCAAAGGGGTGGTCGTGGAGGAGCCCCCGCCCGCCCTGCTCCACGCTCCTGGCGCGCCGCGCCTAGCCCCGAAAACCGCGGCGCCCCCTCTGCTGGAAGAGGAGGCCGAGCTCCCGGAAGCGGAGGAGGAAGCGCCGGTGAGCCCGGCCGCGCCGCCGCCGGCTCCCTCGGCGGCTGTTGCCCCCCCGCCTCCGCCCGTGCGTCCTCCGGTGGTGGCGCCGCGGGTGACCGGCCCCGTCCGCCCCATAGCACCCCCGGGGGCGCCCGCCCCACCCGCCGCCGCTCCCTTGGCGATGGGGGGGGCGGTGGCCACGCGTCCGTCGCCCGTCGGGCCCTTGACTCCCCGCCCGGTTCGCCCCATCGCGCCCCCGCGGCCCATCGGGCCCCATCCCACGAGCCCGCACAGTATCGCCGGCGCGTCGCCCCTCCCCCGCTCGCCCCACCCGGTCGCACCAGGGCGCCCGGGCGTCACCGTGCCCCTGCGGCCCATGTCGCCGATCCCGAGCCGTCCGGCCCCCGCTCCCGCCCCGCGTCCGGTGGGACGACCCGCGCCGAAGCGGCAGGATCGTGACCGCGCCAAGAGCCAGATCGCCCCTCCCGTCCGGGAGGAGCGTCCGGTCTACACGGGGCCGCCCCGGAAGATCACCCTGACCGAAGGGGTGACCGTCAAGGAACTGGGCGAGAAGATGGAGGACGTGAAGTCGCGGGACATCATCAAGACCCTGATCTCGCGCGGCATCATGGCCACCCTCAACCAGACCATCGAGCCCGCCCTGGCCATAGAGATCTGCAAGGAGTTCGGTTACGAGGCCTCCATCCAGTCCTTCGAGGACGAGGTCGTGCAGGTGCAGACGGTGGAGTCGAAGCCGGAGGACCTGGTCCCCCGCGCCCCCGTGATCACGGTCATGGGCCATGTCGACCACGGCAAGACGTCGCTCCTGGACGCCATCCGGGAGACCCGGGTGGCGGCGGGCGAGGCGGGGGGCATCACCCAGCACATCGGGGCCTACCACGTGGACGTGGGCACGCGAAAAGTGGTCTTCCTCGACACCCCCGGCCACGAGGCCTTCACCCTGATGCGGGCCCGCGGGGCCAAGGTCACCGACATAGTGGTGCTGGTGGTGGCCGCGGACGACGGGGTGATGCCGCAGACTGTGGAGGCTCTCGACCACGCCAAGGCGGCGGGTGTCCCCATCGTGGTGGCCGTCAACAAGATCGACAAACCCGAGGCCCAGCCCGACCGGGTGAAGCAGCAACTCTCCGACCGCGGCCTCATGCCCGAGGAGTGGGGGGGCACCACCGTCTTCGTGAACGTGTCCGCCAAGAAGCGACAAAACCTGGACCAGCTCCTGGAGATGCTGCTGCTGGTGGCCGATTTGCAGGAGCTGAAGGCCAACCCCAAGAAGCCGGCGGTGGGGACGGTGCTGGAAGCGCGCCTCGACAAGGGGCGCGGCCCCGTGGCCACCATCCTCGTTCAAGACGGGCACCTCGAGGTGGGGGACACGGTGGTGGCCGGGGCGGTGGCGGGCAAGGTGCGCGCCCTCGTGGACGACCACGGGGACCGGCTCAAGTCCGCGGGCCCGGCTACCCCCGTCGAGGTCCTGGGCCTGGCCGCGCTGCCCGAGCCGGGTGACCAATTCCTGGTGGTGACAGACAACCTGAAGGCGCAGTCCATCGTGGCCTTCCGGCAGCTCAAGCTCCGGGAGAAGGCCATGTCCGCCTCCTCCAAGATCAAGCTGGAGGACCTGGGCCGGGCCATCGCAGAGGGTCAGCTCAAGGAGCTGCCCCTGGTGGTCAAGGCCGACGTCCAGGGTTCGGTGGAGGCGGTCACCGACCAGCTCATGAAGATCCCGCAGGAGAAGATCAAGCTGCGGATCATCCGCTCCGGAGCGGGCGCGATCACGGAGGGCGACGTGCTTCTGGCCGCCGCCTCCAACGCGGTGGTCATTGGTTTCAGCGTGCGTCCGGAGCGCAAGGCCGCCGAAGCCGCGGAGCGGGACAAGGTCGAGGTGCGGCTGTACACCGTGATCTACGACGCGGTGGAGGACATGCGCAAGGCCTTGGAGGGCCTGTTGGAACCCACCCTCCGCGAGGTGCGCCTGGGCTCAGCCGAGGTCCGGGAGGCCTTCCGCATCTCCAAGGTCGGGACGGTGGCGGGCTGCTTCGTGGTGGACGGAAGGGTGAACCGCAACGCGCAGGTCCGCCTGCTGCGCGACAACGTCGTCATCCACACCGGCAAGGTCTCCTCCCTGAAGCGATTCAAGGACGACGCGGCCGAGGTGAAGGCCGGCCTCGAGTGCGGCATCGGGATCGCCAACTACAACGACATCAAACCCGGGGACGTGATCGAGTTCTTCACCACCGAGAAGGTGAAGGAGACCCTGGAGTAGTCCCGGGAAGGGAAGCGAGCGCAGAGGCCCGGAATGCCGCTTTTCGCTCTGCCCGTTCTTGCTGCTCCCCTTTGCCCTCCCTTGCCATGGCCATGGTCATCGGGCTGCTGACGCTGGAGCTGCACTTCCCGGGAGCGAGGTCCCTCAAGGACAAGCGCCAGGCCCTGCGCAGCCTGGAGACCCGCATCCGAAACCGGTTCAACGTCTCCGTGGCCGAGGTCGAGCATCAGGATCTCTGGCAGCGGGCCCGGCTGGCGGTGGTCTCCGTCAACACCGACCACAGCCATCTGGAGTCGACCCTCTCCAGCATCGCGGGGGAAGCGGGCAGGGCCCGCGACATCCTGCTCGTAGACTCCCAGACGGAGATTCTATGATCGGGCGCCGGAAGGAGCGGCTGGACGAGGAGATCCGGGAGGAGGTGGCGGTGATCATCGGCCGCGAGCTCAAGGACCCTAGGATCGGCTTCGTGACCGTGACCCGGGTCGATCTCACGGGCGACCTGCGGACGGCACGCATCCACGTGGGAATCCTCGGGGACGCGACCCAGCGGGAGAAGACGCTGGGGGGGCTGCGGCAGGCCTCGGGGTTCCTGCGCCGGGAGCTGGGGCGGCGGATCCGATTGCGCCACACCCCGGAACTGCAATTCCAATACGACGAGGGCCTGGACGCTACCGAGCGGGTGGCGGAGCTGCTCGATGAGAACCGCTCGCGGCCCGAGGAGCCGAAAGAGTAGTGGCCCTGGACGTCGACGCGCCCCACGGCGTCCTGGTGGTGGACAAGCCCGCGGGGCCGACCTCCCATGACATCGTCAACCGGGTGCGGGTGGCGCTTGGAACCCGGCGTGCGGGTCACACGGGGACCCTGGATCCCTTCGCCACCGGTGTCCTGGCCGTTTGCCTGGGCAAGGCCACCCGGCTGGTGCGCTTCCTCACCCAGGGGGACAAGGTCTACCGCGCCACGGTCCGCCTGGGCTTCGCAACCACGACCGACGATCTCATGGGAGAGCCCTTGGGCGCTCCCCGACTGGTCTCCTACCCGCCCGACGCGCTGGCCGACGCCGTGCGCGGCCTGACCGGCACCTTCGACCAAGTTGCCCCGTCCTTCTCGGCCAAGCGAGTCGAGGGACGGCGCCTCTACGAGCGAGCCCGGGAGGGGGAAGCGGTGCCGAGGACGGTGGCCCGAGTGACCGTTCACGCTCTCGAAGTTCTGTCCGCGGAGGAGGACTGCCTCGAGGTGGAGGTCGTTTGCTCGCCCGGGACCTACGTCCGGGCCCTGGCCCGGGATCTGGGCGAGGCCCTGGGCAGCGGAGCCCACCTCACCGCCCTCCGGCGCCTCCGCTCGGGGGCCTTCGGCCTGGAGCAGGCCGTGCCCGGGGACGGCCTGAGCGGCTCCGCGCGGGGGCGGGTGTTGCCCCTCTCCGCCCTCCTCACCGACTTCCCGGAGGTGCGGGTGGGCTCGGAGGGCCGGAACGCTCTCCGACATGGGCGCGACCTCAACCGTCGTCTGATCCTCTCGGGCTTTCCCGAGTCCCCCCCCGCCCGGCTCCGGGTGCTGGACGAGGAGGGAGGGCTCTTGGCTCTGGCCGTTCCGCGGGGGTTCGGTGTCGAGGTGGGTGGCCTGCCCGTCGAGCCCATCCTGCATCCGGATGTGGTGCTCTTCGGCTAGCGAAGGGCTACCACCGGCGGGGGATGCCTGTTTGAGCACCCCAAGGAAATGGTGGACAGCCGGCGCGCTTCACGCTAAAATGCCGCCGGTTTTGACAGCGGGATGTTCCCCCGGTCTCTTTCCGCCCCTGGGCGTTCACGGGACCTTGGCGCCGCGTGGGTGGTTGGCTTTGCTCGTCGCGTAGGTCAGAGGGAGGGGAAACGGAAGACGGCTCTTCCTGGGGGCGGGGCCGAGATGACTCGATGTGGACTCCCCGCAGGGCCGGGGGTCGGGAGGTAGACAGTGGGAAAAACCAGATCGCCCCAGGTTTCCAGAATTGCCGTGGCCGGGCTGGCCGCCTTCCTCGGGTCCTGCGGCGGCAACTCGCCCTCTAGGCCGGCTCCCGCCCCCACCCCCACGCCGCTGCCCGCGCCCACGCCGACGCCTGTGCCGACCACTCCGGCGTCCCTCAACAAGACTTGCGACCGCCTCGGGCCGGGAGCGCAGGCCTTCCGGTGTCCCTACGAGGTCCCCAGCTTCCTGAACGACATCGAGACCGCCATCGGTCAGGTGCGGCAGCAGAAGCCGGAGCTCTTCGACGGCGATCAGATCAAGAACATCGGCCCGTTCTACGTGCAGCTCCTGAAGAACCTCGACGCCGCGGGGCTCTGCGGGTACTACGACGGCTCGGAATTAGGGATCAAGAACGCGAACGACTTCAACGATCAGTACGCGGTCACCACCAGCCAGGCGAAACTCCGCCACGGTCTCCCGTCCTACCAGTCCACCTGCCACCCCGCCGCCATCCCCGTGGCCCCGCCTCCGCCTATCATCACTGCCGGTTGTCCGCTCGGCCCCAGCGACTGCATCGCCTGCGACGACCGCGCACAGTCCTACTTCAACGCCCAGGTCGACGCCGCCATCCAGAAGCTGCTCGACGAGCAAAAGCAGCTCTTCGACTTCACCGACGTGAAGCAGGACGGCTGGCCCCGGGTCGTGAACAAGGACGCCTATACCCAGGGCATTGTCCAGTACCTGAGCTCCCAGGGACTGTGCGCACGCTTCGACGGCAAGGAAATGGCGGTCAAGAACACCAACGACTTCAACGAGCAATGGGCTGTCTTCTACAGCGAGAACTGGGTGCGCCGGGGCACGGGCAGTTTCCGGGGGAGCTGCTATCCGTCGTGCTTCTGACCCTCGGGGGAGCGAGCGGTCAAGCCCGGGTCTTCAGGGCGCCTCTGGGTTGATGCGGTAGAGGCGGACCCCGGGTTCCTCGTAGAGCGGCTCGAGCATCGCCAGGGCCTCGAAGCGGATGCGGTCCCCCCCGTAGAGGCAGAGAAAGCGCGCGCCCAGACCACGGGCGATCTCCCGGGCCTCCGCACCGTCGGGCGTGCGGAAAAAACGGAAGACGGTCTCGTGGCGCGCCTCCAAGGCCTCGCGGCTCGCGAACTGCGTCAGATAGGGCGTGAAACGCTCGTAGGGAACCCGTCGCCCGATCAGGATCACGGGAGCGGGCGGATAGCGGGCCCCGGGGCGCTGGAGGACGACCTCGCCCGGCCGGCTCGAGCGCGCGAGCACGTTCATGGCTCGCACGGTGGCGGCGGGAAGCCGGTCGGGAGGCAGCCCCGCCTTCTTGACCACGAATTGGACGGTGGCGGGCAGGGCCAGGGCCGTGACCACGACGCCGACGAAGACCGCGCGGAGGCGGGACGCTCCGAGCCCGGCCAGGGTCAGAGAGGTGAAGATCCAGAGCAGCGGCCCGCCCTGCTCGATGAGATACGCGGCGTCGTTCACGACCTTCTGGCCCTCCAAAACCTCGGGGGCGGACACGCGGAAGAGCAAGCCCAGCGGCCAGGCGGCGAGGGCCATCGCCGAGAGAGCCACCGCGGGGGCCTGGTCCGACCGGAGGGCCCGGAACGCCGCGGGCAGACCCAAGAGGCGGAGGCCCAAGGAGCAGGCCACCCAGAACAGGCTGAAGAGGAGGAGGGAAGGGCCGGGGAGGGGGGCCAGCTCCAGGCTCTCGCGCGTGACGCGCACGAGGTCGAGGGGTTCGAGCACTACCGCCACCGTCTGTGCGCCCTGCCCCAGCACGAGGGCGGCGGTCCCCAGCGCGCAGGCCAGAGCGGTAGTGAGCAGCGGCCCCCGGCGGTGGCGGCGGTGGAGGACGGCGGCGGCTCCGAGGCCCAAGAGCAGGTGCGCGCCCAGGAAGACCTTGAAGAAAGGCACGGCCAAGGCCTGTACCGCGGCCAGGGCCAGCCACCCGCGGCCCTCGCCGGCTTGGTGCCGCCCGAGAGCGATCAGGGCGCCGAGGGCCAGGGCGAGGGCCGGCACCACGGGGTTGGCCAGGAAGAGCGAGATCAGCAGGTTCGCCCGCAGCAGGTCCGTCCACCAGTGGGCGGAGGGGTTCGCGGCAAAGACGAACGAGAAATCGGTGAGGAGCAGCGTCCAGGGGACGAGGGACACCGCCGCCGGGCTTCCGCGCAGGCAGAAGACGACGCCGCGGAGGGCCAGGACGAGGGCGAGGGCGCCGAGGGTGACGTCGAGCCGGGTGATGGAGTCATAGGGGTCGATCCCCGCCCAGCGCAGGGCCGCCGCCCGCACCAGGTCGATCCCGAGGTGGTAGCGGACGGGGAAGCCGGAGACGCCGGGAAGCTGGGGGGGGTAGCCGAGGGTGAGCTCGCGCGCCAAGCCCGCGTGGAAGCCGGTGTCGTAGGTGACGAGCGGGTCCATGAGGAACTCGCCCGTCGGTCCGATCCGGTTCCAAGGGTATTGGGTGAGGGCGAGTAAGGCGACGAGGACCAAGAAGGGGGCGACCGCCCCCCGGGCGGACGGCCCTTCGGCCAGGCGCCAGGGGCCACGGGGGAGGAGCATCAGGAGGTCGAGCGCGCCTACGCCGAGAGGGAAGATCCAAGGCTGCCCCAGGACCAGGCTCAGCCAGTAGAGGCCGGCGGCCAGCGCCGTGCCCAGGGGGAGGACCAGGGCGGGGTCCATCTTCAGCCGGAGGAGCCGGTGGAGGGCGATTCCGGGCCCGGCGATCGCCACGGCCGCGAAGGCCAGATAAGAGAACGCGGGTCCGGGCGTGCCGAGCTCGGTGAGGGCGAAGGGGCTCAAAGTCAAACCGGCCTTAGAGTTTACACGGTATGAGCGGGTGTGCTAGAGTAGCCGCTTGGATAAAGAGAAAGAGGAGATAGAGGAGGTCAGTCGGTGAGTTTCAGCAAGGCGCAGAAGGCGTCGGTCATCTCAGGCCATCAAACCCACCCTGCGGACACGGGATCACCCGAGGTGCAGGTGGCCATCCTGAGCGAGCGCATCAACTACCTGACGGTACATTTCAAGACCCACGCCAAGGACCATCATTCGAGGCGGGGCCTGATGATGCTCGTCGGACAGCGTCGGCGCCTGCTAGACTATCTGAAGAGCAAAGACCTCGCGCGGTACCGCGGCCTCATCGACAAGCTTGGCATCCGGAAGTAAATCGGACGACCCGCACCCTAATCCGAGGCCCCAACTCGGAAGGGCAGGGGCGGTTCTGCGTGTCCCAAGACCAGAGAGCGTGCTCCGCTGGGCCTTCCCCAGCCCCCGGCGTTTGCACCCAGCCCTCATCCGCCCTCATTTTTCTGCGGCGAGCGCCGCGGGCGGGATGGACGTACAGCGGCGCGCTCTCTCATTTGGGTCCCCGAGAGGGGCCCTTGGAGAGAAGCGGAGACCATGATGCAACGGCAACGAGTCGAGATGCCCCTCGGCCGCCACACCCTTTCCATCGAGACCGGGCACCTGGCCAAACAGGCGGACGGAGCGGTTCTGGTGCGCCTTGGTGACACGGTGGTCCTGGCCACGGCCTGTGCCCAGAGGGAGCCGCGGGCGGGGGTGGACTTCCTGCCCCTGACCGTGGACTACCGCGAGAACACCTACGCGGGGGGCAAGATCCCCGGCGGGTTCTTCAAACGGGAGGGACGACCGAACGAGAAGGAGATCCTCACCTCCCGCATGATCGACCGGCCCCTGCGCCCGCTCTTCCCCGAGGGGTACTCCTGCGAGACGCAGGTGATCGGCCTCCTTCTCTCCGCGGACATGGAGAACGACTCCGACACCCTGTCCATCATCGGCGCCTCCACCGCCCTCTGCATCTCCGACATCCCCTTTACCACCCCGATCGGGGCGGTGCGGGTGGGCTTCTGGGACGGAGAATGCGTGGTGAACCCCACCTCCAACGATCTGCGGACGAAGAGCCGGCTGAACCTGCTGGTGGCGGGAACGGAAGACGCCATCGTGATGGTGGAATCGGGGGCGGCGGAGATCTCCGAGGCCGAGATGGTGCGCGCCCTCAGCGAGGGGCACGCGGTCATCAAGCAGATCGTGGGGCTGCAGAAGCAGCTCCAGGGCAGCGTGGGCAAGCCGAAGAGGGTGGTGGTCAAGAAGGAAGTGGCTCCCGCCCTGGCCGCGGAGATCGAAGCCGCCCTCACCGCGCCCCTCCTTTCCGCCATGCGCACGCCGGGCAAGCTCGAGTCCTACGCGCGGATGAAGCAGGTGCGGGACGAGTACCTGGCCGGCATCCCCGAGGACCAGGCGGAGAGGCGGGCCGCGGTCGGCCCCGCGTACGACGGTCTCCGCGAGAAGCTGCTGCGGGGGGAGGTCCTGGGCCACAGCAAGCGGCTGGACGGACGACGCTTCGACGAGATCCGCGCGATCTCCAGCGAGGTGGGGGTGCTCCCCCGCACCCACGGCTCCGCCGTCTTCACGCGGGGCGAGACCCAGGCCCTGGTCACGGTCACCCTCGGGACCTCCGAGGACATGCAGATCATCGACACCGTGCAGGAGCCCGACCACAAGAAGCGCTTCATGCTCCACTACAACTTCCCCCCCTTCTCGGTGGGGGAGGTGAAGTTCCTGCGCGGTCCCGGACGACGCGAGATCGGGCACGGAGCGCTAGCGGAGCGGGCCCTGCGGGGGATGCTTCCCGACGAGGAGGGCTTCCCCTATACCATCCGCATCGTCTCCGACATCCTCGAGTCCAACGGCTCCTCTTCCATGGCTACCATCTGCGGGGGCACCCTCGCCCTCATGGACGCGGGCGTGCCCATCAAGAGCCCGGTGGCGGGGGTGGCCATGGGCCTTGTCAAGGAGGGGGAGCGGTGGGCGGTCCTCTCCGACATCGCGGGCGAGGAAGACCACTACGGCGACATGGACTTCAAGGTGGCGGGCACCCGCGAGGGCATCACCGCCCTCCAGATGGACATCAAGATCGGGGGCGTCACCCCCGAGATCATGACCGCGGCCCTGGAACAGGCCCGCCGGGGCCGCCTCCACATCCTGGACTGCATGGCGGCGGCCATCGGGCAGCCACGGCCCAGCATCAGCGCCTATGCCCCGCGGATCCTCACCATCAAGGTCCCGGTGGACAAGATCCGCGACATCATCGGGCCGGGGGGCAAGATGATCCGGTCCATCGTGGAGCGGACCGGCTGCAAGATCGACGTGGAGGATGACGGCCGGGTGTCCATCGCTTCCGTGGACGAGGCGGCGGCCCGCAAGGCCATCGCCATCATCGAGGAGCTGACCGCCACCGCCGAATTGAACAAGACGTACCTGGGCAAGGTGGTGCGGGTGGTCGATTTCGGGGCCTTCGTGGAGATCCTGCCCGGCACCGACGGCCTCTTGCACGTCTCGGAGATGGCCCACCACCGGGTGCAGGACGTGCGGAGCGAGGTCAAGGAGGGGGACCAGATCCTGGTCAAGGTGGTGAGCATCGACCCCTCGGGCAAGATCCGGCTCTCCCGCAAGGCCCTGCTCGAAGAAGCCCAGGGGGGGGCCCCGGGTCCGGACGGCGGGGGCTCCCACTCGGGCGGCCCGCCGCGGCACGACGAGCACCGTCCCCGCGGCGAGAACCGGGGGGGGCAGCGCGGAGAGTACCGGGGCGGGGAGCACCGCGGCGGGGAGCACCGCGGCGGGGCCGACCGGGGGCGCCGGGATCACGGTCGGCAGCGCTAGAGGAGGGAGCATCCGCGGTCTGCTTTGTCTGGCCGTCGGCGCGGGCGTGCTCACCGCGGGGGCGGAACCCGCGACGAGGGCCGCGGCCGGCAGTGATCAGGTGGAGCTGGTGGCCTCGCGGGAGGGGTTCCGACCCAAGACCCTGAACGCCCGCAAGGGAGAGACCCTGCGCCTCGTCCTGCGCACCGCGGACGTGGAGCACTGCTTCGCCCTCGACGCTCTCCGCATCGAGAAGCGTATCCTCCCTGGCCGGACCACCAGCGTCGACCTCACCCCCGACCGGGTGGGCAGCTTCCCCTTCCACTGCTGCCTGGAACCCGGGAACGAGGCGTTGCGCGGGCGGTTGGTCGTCTCCGAGTAGAAGCTCCACCGCGCGTCCCGCGGATCGGCTAGAATCCGCGATGTTTGAACTACGCCTTTCTCATCGATAACCGCCGCTGCATCGGCTGCCACGCCTGCTCCGTGGCCTGCAAGGCCGAGCACGAGGTCCCCCTGGGCGTGGCCCGCACCTGGGTCAAGTACGTCGAGAAGGGGGTGTTCCCGGAGACCCGGCGGACCTTCACCGTCACCCGCTGCAACCACTGCGAGGACGCGCCCTGCGTCGAGATCTGCCCGACGACCGCGCTCTTCACGCGGCGGGACGGAATTGTGGACTTCGACCCCCGCCGCTGCATCGGCTGCAAGGCCTGCATGCAGGGCTGTCCCTACGACGCGCTCTACATCGACCCCCGCACGGAGACCGCGGCCAAGTGCAACTTCTGCGCGCATAAGGTGGAGGTCGGCCTCGAGCCCCCCTGCGTCGTGGTCTGCCCCACCCAAGCCATCGTGGCTGGAGACCTCGACGCCCCCGATTCCACGATCGTGCGCCTGGTCGGCCGCGTTCCCACCCAGGTCCGCAAGCCCGAGAAAGGCACGCGGCCCAAGGTCTACTACATCGACGCCGATGCCTCGGCTCTGGTACCGGCCGCGGCCCCGCCCCTCTCCGATTACATGTGGTCGCAGGCCCCCCCCGCCCTCGCCCTGCCCCCCATGCCTCTGACCGAGGAGGCGGGCGCGCCTCGCAGGACCTACGGCGTGAAGGAGCAGCACCGGAACTCCTGGGGGGCGAAGGTCTCCGCGTACCTCTGGACGAAGTCGCTGGCCGCGGGCGCCTTTCTGGTTCCGGCCCTGCTCTCCTGGCTCGATCCTGCGGGGTTCCCCCTGCGCTCGCGGGCGGCCCTTCTCGCCCTCCTCTTCCTGGCCGTGACGGGCCTCCTGCTGATCTCCGACCTGCGCCAGCCGAAGCGCTTCCTCTGGACGCTGACCCGGCCGCAATGGCGTTCCTGGCTGACCCGGGGCTCCTACATCATCACCGCGTATGGAGGCCTGCTCGGCCTTCAGGTCCTCCTCGGCCTCGGCGTCCTCCGCCTGCCCCTGCCCGGGGCCCTGGTCGCGCTGACCGTCCTCCTGGCCGCAGCCACCGCCGTCTACACCGCCTTCCTCTTCGGCCAGTCGAAGGGGCGGGACCTCTGGCAGTCGGCCCTCCTCGCCCCCCACCTGATCGTGCAGGCCCTGGTGGCGGGCGCGGCCGTCTTCGCCCCCGCCTGGCTCATCGGGTTGTTGCCAGTGAGCGGCCTCCTGGTGGCGGGAGAGGTGTGGGGACACCACTCCACGGAGGACGCCCGGCGGGCGGCCCGCCTCATCCAAGAGGACCCCCGCTTCACCACCGTTGTCCTGGCCGGGGGCCATCTCCTGCCGCTCGCCCTCCTCTGGGCCTCCATAGCTAACCCCTTCCTGGTGGGGGGCCTCGCCCTCCTCGGCCTCCTCACCTGGGAACACCTCTACGTCCAGGCCCCCCAGCGGATACCCAACGCGTGACCATCGAGCGCCTTTCCCCCGGCTCCGGCCTGCAGGCCTACCCCCCGCCCGAGAAATGGGACGACTGGCGGGAGTACGACCCTAGGCAATGGCCGCGCCGCGTCGAGAGGCGCTACCAGCTGGTGCCGACTATCTGCTTCAACTGCGAGGCCGCGTGCGGTCTTCTGGCTTACGTGGACCAGGAAACGATGACGGTCCGCAAGTTCGAGGGCAACCCGCTGCACCCGGCGTCCCGGGGCCGCAACTGTGCCAAAGGCCCCGCCACCATCAACCAGATCCAGGACCCGGAGCGGATCCTCTACCCGCTGCGCAGGACGGGGAAGCGGGGGGAGGGGAAGTGGGCCCGGGTCACCTGGGAGGAGGCCCTGGACGAGATCGGGGGTCGGATCCAGAAGGCGTTCCGGGAGGGGCGACGGAACGAGGTGATGTACCACGTGGGTCGGGCCGGCTACGAGCGAACCATGGACCGCATCCTGCGGGCCTGGGGGATCGACGGCCACAACTCGCACACCAACGTGTGCTCCGCCTCCGCCCGCTTGGGCTACGCCCTTTGGTCCGGCTACGACCGGCCCAGCCCCGACCACGCAAACGCGCGGGTGATCCTGCTCCTCTCCTCGCACCTCGAGTCCGGCCACTACTTCAACCCCCACGCCCAGCGCATCATCGAGGGCAAGCTCAAGGGCGCCCGCCTCGTGGTCATGGACCCACGCCTTTCCAACACCGCCTCCATGGCCGACCATTGGCTGCCCACCCACCCCGGAAGCGAAGCGGCCGTGCTCCTGGCCATGGCCCGACTGATCCTGGAGGAGGGCGCGGCCGACCTCGCCTACCTGGAGCGCTGGACGAACTGGCGGGAGTACATGGCCGATCGGCTTCCCGGGGAGGAGCCGAGCTTCTCCTCTTTCCTGGCCGCCCTGAAGCACCTCTACCGGGAGTACACCCCCGAATTTGCGGAAGGAGAGAGCGGCGTCCCCCGCGAGAAGATCGTGGCCGTGGCGCGCCTCATCGGGGGGGCGAAGGGGGGTCTGGCCTCCCACGTCTGGCGTGGCTCCGCCAGCGGCAACCTCGGGGGCTGGCAGGTCGCGCGCGCCCTGCAGCTCTTGACCGTGCTCACGGGCAGCGTGGGCACCCCCGGCGGCACCTCCCCCCACGGATGGAACAAGTACAAGCCGGTCTTCTGGGAGGAGCCGCCGCCGGCGAAGGAGTGGAACGAGCTTCTCTTCCCGCGCGAGTGGCCGCTCAGCCACTACGAGATGTCGTTCCTGCTCCCGCATTTCCTGAAGGAGGGCCGGGGCCGGCTGGACGTCTACTTCACCCGCGTCTACAACCCGGTGTGGACCAACCCCGACGGCATGGCCTGGATGGAGGTCCTCCAGGACGAATCGCTCGTGGGCCTCCACGTTGCCCTGACCCCGATCTGGAACGAGACCGCGGGCTTCGCGGACTTCGTGCTCCCCATGGGCCACGCCGGGGAGCGCCACGACATCCAGAGCCAGGAGACGCAGTCGGGCCGCTGGGTGAGCTTTCGGCAACCGGTGCTGCGGGCGGCGCGCGAACGGCGGGGGGAGGTGTTCCGGGCCACCCACGAAGCGAACCCGGGCGAGGTCTGGGAGGAGGACGAGTTCTGGATCGACCTCTCCTGGCGGATCGACCCCGACGGGTCCATGGGCATCCGCCACTTCTTCGAGTCGCCCTACCGGGGGGGGGAGAAGCTCACCGTCCACGAGTACTACCGCTGGATCTTCGAGAACGCCGTGCCGGGACTGCCGGAGAGGGCGGCTAAGGAAGGGCTCGCCCCCCTCGACTACATGCGGCGCTACGGCGCCTTCCTCATTGAAGAGAACGTTCACGGCCTGGAAGAGAAGCCCCTCACCGTGCCCGCGGGCACGGGGCCCCTCCGTAAGGATGGGAAGGCGCTGGGGGTGGAGGTGGGGGGGAAGCGCCTCGCGGGGTTCCCGACCCCGTCCGGCAAGCTGGAAATCTATTCCCGCACCCTCGTGGAGTGGGGCTGGCCCGAAGAAGCGCTCCCCGGCTACATCCGCAGCCACGTCCACCGCCAGGCCCTGGACCCCGAAAAGGGGGAGATGGTCCTGCTTCCCACCTTCCGCCTCCCCACCCTCATCCACACCCGCAGCGGGAACGCCAAATACCTGAACGAGATCTCCCATCGGAATCCCCTCTGGGTGCACACCCGCGACGCGAAGAGGCTCGCCCTGGAGACGGGAGACCTGGTGCGCGTCACCACCGAGATCGGTCATTTCGTCAACCACGTCTGGGTCACGGAAGGCATCGCGCCCGGGGTGGTGGCCTGCTCGCACCACTTGGGTCGCTGGCGGCTCCACGAGGGGGAGGGGAGCCGCTGGTCGGCCGCCCGGGTGGCTCTGGAGCGGCGGGGCACGACCGTGCTCATGCGGCAGATCGAGGGCGTGGGCCCCTTCCCGAGCCCGGATCCCGACTCCAGCCGCATCTGGTGGAGCGACGGGGGCGTTCACCAGAACCTCGCCTTCCCCGTCCACCCCGACCCCGTTTCCGGGATGCACTGCTGGCACCAGAAAGTCGTGGTCTCGCGGGCCCGCGCGGAGGATCGCTACGGGGACGTGCTCGTGGACACCGCGCGCTCGGGGGCGGTCTACCGCGAGTGGCTGGCCAAGGCCCGTCCGGGGCCGGGCCCGGGCGGGCTGCGGCGGCCCCTATGGCTGGACCGGCCCCTCCGCCCGGCGGAGGAGATGTTCGTCATCCCCGCAGAGTCCCCCCCTAAAAACGAGTGACGGGCCCCCGGGTCGCGGGGGCTAGCCCGCGGAGGGCACGGGTAGGGTGATGCGGAAGGTCGTGCCCACATCGGGGGCGGTCGTGAAGTCGATGCGCCCCTTGTGGCGCTCGACGACCATGAGGACGTTGGAGAGGCCCAGACCCGTCCCCTTCCCCTCGGGCTTGGTGGTGACGAAGGGCTCGAACACGGTCTGGCGGATCGACTCCGGGATGCCCGGGCCCTCGTCCGAGATCGCGATCTCGACCCCGTCACCCTGCCGGGCCGACCGGACGGTGAGGCGGCCGCCCGTCCCCGCCATGGCGTGGAGGGCGTTGACGGTGAGGTTGATGAGGGCCATCTCGAGCTGGCTGGAAACCCCCATGACGGGGGGCAAGGAGGGGGCGAGGTCCTTCTCCAGCTGGACCCCGCTCTTGACGATCTGGTAGCGGCACATCTCCAGGCTGCGCTCGATTAGCTCGTTGGGGGAGAGGGGGGTCATCTCCTCCTGGGACGGCCGGCTGAAGGCGAGCAGGCTGTGGGCCAGGGTCTTGAGCCGGTCCGCTCCCCGTGCCACCGACGCGAGCATCTCGCTCTGGGGGGCGCTCAGGTTCTGGGCCTCCAGGAGCTCCACGTTGCCCATGATGTAGGTCAGAGGCGTGTTCAGCTCGTGGGCAATGCCCGCCGCCATTTGGCCGATGGTAGCCAGCTTCTCGGACTGCAGAAGCTGCTTCTGGGCCTCCTTCAGCTCCTCGATCGTGTGCTGCTCGCGCTCGAAGAGCTGGGCGTTCTCGATGGCGAGGGCGGCGTGACGGGCCAGGGCCTCCGCGGCTTTGAGACCGTCCGGGCTGAAGGGGACGGATGTCTCCTGGTTGTCGACGTAGAGGGCCCCCAGGGCCCGGGGATAGCCGCCGTTGCTGTCCGCCTCCGTCCGCGGGGAGCGCAAAGGGATGCAGACGATCGTGCGCAGGTCCATGGCGATCACGCTGGGGGCCGACCCCAGGTTGGGGTCGGCAAGCGCGTTTCCGGTGGCCACGATCTCGCCCGTGGCCAGGGCCTTCTTAACCACCGAGTTCGAGATGCCCCTGACCTCCGTGAGGGGGGCCTCGTCACCCTTGCCGCGCGCCACCCGCAGGCGAAGGCCGGCCACGGGTGGATAGCGCTCGGCGTCGGCGGAGTTGTCGGCCAGGAGCAGGAAGCCCCGCTCCGCGCGCGTGATGCGCATGACCGCGTCCAAGACCTGCTCCAGCACCTGGCTCAGGACGAGGGTGGAGTTGAGGGTCTGGACCAGGGAAAGCAAGAGCTGCTGCTGCTCGATCCAGGGGAATTCCGCGATCTGGGCGGTGGAGTGATCGGAGCCCAGGGAGGAGAACTTCAAGGTCAGGTTGCCGAGCTGCACCTGCGCTCCCGGCGTCAGCTCCGTCTTCTGCACCTTGGCCGCGTTCACGTAGACGCCGTGCAGGCTCCCCTGGTCCTCGACGAAGAACCGCTCTTTCTCGTACAGAATTCGCGCATGCACCTTGGAGATCGACGGCTCGTTCAGGCAGAGGTCATTTTGCCGGGCCCGCCCCAGGGTGTAGGAGCGACTGCGCAGGAAGTGGATCTTCTCGGCCACGTTGCCCCGAATCACCTCCAGAAGGGCCACGGCCAGGCTGCTGCCGCAATGCAGGCAGCGGACGGCGTCGGGGTGGTTCTCCTTCGAGCACTTCGGGCACCGCATGGGATCCCTGGGATCATGCCCGATCGTGCTTCCGGGCGTCAATCCGGGAGAGGAAGGCGGGCCCGAGGTAGGATTCCCGGGTGAGCGCGAAGCCGACCCCGGCCTGGGCCGCTCCCGCCGCCGCGTTGGCCTGGGGAGTCGGCCTCATCGCGCTCGCCCGCGTTCCCCCGATCGTGGAACGGCTGCCCTGCCTGGGCGTGCTCAACGGGCCTCTGGGCCCCGTGCTCATCGTCTTGGCCCTGGCCGTCGCCCTCGCGCCCAAGGTGGGGGGATGGGGACGCGGGTTGCGCCCCAGCCCCCCTTGGCTCTTCGCCGTCTCCGCGGGTCTACTCATTCTCGCCGGCCTCTCCTACACGACCCGCCTCAGCGCGTCCGGGGACGAGCCGCACTACCTGCTCATGGCCCAGAGCCTGTGGCGGGATCACGACCTCGACCTGGAGAAGGGCCTGGCCCGTGGGGACTGGCGGGAATACTCGGCGGGGCCCCTCACCCCGCACTACGGCAGCCCGCGACGCGACGGCCGGCCCTACCCCGCGCACAGCGTGGGTCTCCCCGTGCTGCTGGCCCCGCTCTACGCGGCGGGGGGGCGCTCGGCCTGCGTGGTGGTGATGGCCCTGCTCGGGGCCGCCCTGGCCCTCCAGGTGCGGCGCCTCGCGCTCGGCTTAACGGGGGACGAGGGGGCGGCGCTCTGGGCTTGGGCGGCCACGGTCGGGCCTCCGGTGGCTTTCTACTCCTTCCACCTCTACACGGAGGTGCCCTCCGCTCTTGCTCTCGCCTTGAGCCTCGGCCTGCTCCTGAGCGCCCCGGGCCCCGGGGGGGCGGCGGCGGCGGCGCTCCTGGCCGCCGCCTTGCCTTGGTTGCACGTGAAGATGATCCCGGCCGCGGGTGTCCTCGGCCTTTTGGGTCTTCTCCGTCTGCGGGGTCGTTCCCTCGTTGTCTTCCTGGGGATCGCGGGGGCCATGGCCGCGGTCTACCTGGCCTACTTTCAGCACATCTACGGCCATCCCAACCCCCTGGCCATCTATGGGGGGGCCGCCCCCGCGGAGCCGGGCGGATCGCCGCTGCGCGCGGCTCTCGGCCTCCTGCTGGACCGCTCCTTCGGCCTCCTGCCCTGCGCGCCCGTGTTCCTGCTCGCCCTGGCCGGGATCGGCCTGTTCGCGCGACGGCCCTGGGCAGAGACTCTCCCCGCGGCTCTCCTCGCGGTTTCGGTGTTGGCTCCGGTCCTTGGATGGCGGATGTGGTGGGGAGGGCAATGCCCTCCGGGTCGTCTGCTCGTGCCCCTCATGCCGTTCCTGGGCCTCGCGCTCGCCTTCCGCGCGGCGGGTCCTGCCCGCGGCCTCATGCGCTGGCGATGGCCCCTTATCTCGTCGGGGCTCGCGCTGGCCGCATTCATGATCGCGGAGCCGACACGGCTCCTCCTCCTCAACCGGGGGAATCGCCCCACGCGGGTGTGGGCCGCGCTCTCCGGGGCGTGGCCGGTCGGCCGCTACCTCCCTTCCCTCACCGCCCCCGATCCGGCGGAGACGCGGGTCGCTCTCCTCTGGGTGGTGGCGGTAGGAGGTGTCATCATCCTCGATCAGCTGGCCCGGCGGAGTGATGCCATCGACCGCCTCTTCCGCGGCCTGGGGCTGCCCCTGCTGCTGGCCCTGACGGCGGGAGGGCTGGTGGATGGGTGGGCGCGTGCGGGATCGGCGCCGGTCAAAGACGGGGCCTCCCTCCTCCCCGAAGGAAGGGAAGGCGTGGAGGGAGACCCCGCGGGGTCAGTTCGAGAGGCGCAGCTGCCAGCGGTCCTTGTCGCGGTTGGACTCGAAGGAGCCGGGCGTGAGGGCCCGCTCCAGGACCTCCTCGATCGACGAGACGAGCGTCACTTTGAGATCGGTGCGGACGTTCTCGGGGATGTCCTCCTTCACCGCCTTCTCGTTGCGCTTGGGGAGGAGGACTTCTTTGACTCCCAGGCGGTGCGCGGCCAGGACCTTCTCCTTGATTCCTCCCACCGGGAGCACGCGCCCGGAGAGCGTCATCTCTCCGGTCATGGCCACCCGGGGCCTCACGGGGCGGCCGGTGAGCAGGGAGACGATGGCAGTGACGAGGGTGATGCCGGCGGACGGGCCGTCCTTGGGAATCGCCCCCTCCGGCACGTGGAGGTGCAGGTCGACCCGCTCGAAGAAGGAGTCCTCGATCCCGAGTTGGCGGGCGTGGGCCCGCACCCAGGAAAGGGCGGCCTGGGCGCTCTCCTTCATGACGTCGCCCAGCTGCCCGGTCAGGGTGAGGCCTTTCTTCCCGAACATCTGGCTGGCTTCGATGTAGAGCACCTCGCCCCCGGCCGCGGTCCAGGAGAGGCCTAGGGCCACCCCCGGAATGAGCGTGCGCTCATCCATCTCCTCGCGCATGAAGTAGGGCGCGCCTAAGAACTCTTCCACTCTCTCGGGGGTGACGGCCACTGTCTCCGGAGATCCTTCCGCCTTCTTGCGCGCCACCTTGCGGATGATGCTCGCGATCTCCCGCTCCAGGTTCCGGAGGCCGGCCTCCCGGGTGTACTCCCGGATGAGTTTGGTCAGGGCCTCGTCACCGAAGGCCACCGTCTCCGCGGTCATCCCGTGGTTCTCGAGCTGACGGGGGATGATGTGGCGTCGGGCGATGTGCAGCTTCTCCTCCTCGATGTAGCCGGCGAGGCGGATTACCTCCATGCGGTCTTTCAGGGCAGGGGGCACGGTGTCGAGGATGTTGGCGGTGGTGATGAACAGCACCTCCGAGAGGTCGAAGGGCAAATCGATGTAGTGGTCCTTGAAGGTGTTGTTCTGCTCGGGGTCCAAGACCTCGAGGAGGGCGGCCGAGGGATCACCCCGGAAGTCCAGCCCGATCTTGTCCACCTCGTCCAGGATGAAGACGGGGTTCTTGCTGTCCGCCCGGCGTAGGCCCTGGATGATCTGCCCAGGCAGGGCTCCGATGTATGTCCGCCGATGGCCGCGGATCTCCGCCTCGTCCCGCATGCCGCCCAGGCTGATGCGCACGAACTTGCGACCGAGCGCGCTGGCGATGGACTTGCCGAGGCTGGTCTTGCCCACCCCCGGGGGTCCCACGAAGCAGAGGATGGGCCCCTTGAGGTCCGGCTTCATCTTGCGCACGGCCAGGTACTCGAGGATCCGATCCTTGACCTTCTCCAGGTCGTAGTGGTCGTTGTCCAGGACCTCCTTGGCCTTGGCGAGGTCGATTTCGACCTCCGTGCGCCGGCTCCAGGGCAGGGCCACCAGCCAGTCCAGGTAGGTGCGGGCCACCGTGTACTCGGCGGCGGCGGGGGACATCTTGGTAAGGCGGTCCAGCTCGCGCACGGCTTCCTTCTTGATCTCCTCCGGCATCCCCGCCTTCTCGACCTTCTCCCGTAGCTCGTTGTACTCGCGCTGCTGGTCGTCCCCGTCCCCCAGCTCCTTCTGGATGGCCTTCATCTGCTCGCGCAGGTAGTACTCGCGCTGGTTCTTCTGGAGTTCGCTCTTGACCTGGCTCTGGATCTTGCTGCCGACCTCCAGCACCTCCAGATCCTTGACCAGCACCTTGTTGATACGGTCCAGCCGCGCCCGCACGTCGAGGATCTCCAGGAACTCCTGCTTCTGAGCGGTGTTCAGGGAGGGGATGCTGCCGGCGATGAAATCGGCCAGGCGCGCCGGATCCTGGATGTTGGCGGCCAAGGTCTGCAGCTCGTCGGACAGGGTGGGGGAGAGCTCCACCACCCGCTGGAAGAGTCCTTGCACGCTCTGGGCCAGGGCCCGTACCTCGACCTCCTGGGCGGCGGGCACCACGTCCTTAAGCAGCTCCAGGCCGGCCTTGATGAACGGCCGGTACTGGTTCACCCCCAGGAGGGAGAAGCGCTGGATGCCCTGCACGACCAGGCGCAGGGATCCATCCGGGAACTTGAACATCTTGTGGATATGGGTGAGGGTGCCCACGCGGTAGAGGTCGCTCTCTACGGGGTCATCGATGGTGGGGTCCCGCTGGGTCACCACCCCGATGACCTTGCGGTCGCGGACCGCCTCATGCACGAGGGCCACCGAGCTCTCCCGCGCCACGGCCAGGGGCAGGATGGCGTGGGGAAACAGGATGGTGTCGCGCAGGGGCAGGATGGCCAGCTCCCGCGGCACGTCCGATAGGTTCACTTCGTGGACGCCTCCGGACTCGAAGTCCGGCGTACGGTCGTCCTTGGTCTCGCTCATTCGGTCTCTCCCGGTTAGCGGACGGCCACCGAGAACTCCTTCTGGAAGCGCGCGAAGGCGCGGGCCTCGCGCTCGGCCTCGGTCTTCATCTCCTCCTGCTCCTGGCAGCTCCGGCAAAGAGCGGCGAAGGGCAGGGCCTTGAGGCGGGCTTCCGCGATCTCGGAGCTGCACTCCGCGCACGATCCGTAGGTGCCGGTCTCCAGGCGCTGGATGGCTTCGTCGATCTTGCTCAGGGTCTCCGACTTCATCTGCATGAGAGCAAAGTCCACTTCCTGCACGAAGTCATCGACGCTCTGCTCCTCGGCGTCCTTGACCTCGGTGACCTCGGCGGGCAGGGTCTCCCGGAGAGAGCGGAGCTTCTGCTGAATCTCGTTCCGCCGCTCTTCGAGCATGCCCTTCAGCACCTCGTAACGCTCGCGATCCACGACGCCTTTCTTCCTTGCCATCGGATGCCTCCCTTCTTGGTGAGGTTCCTTCTCCTTCACGATACCTTCAGGACCACGAACCGGAACCCGTTGGAATCACGCACGCGCAGGCGCGCGACTCCTTCCTTGCGGGCCGCTTCGATCGCCTGCTCGAATTCGTCGACGCCACCCACCGGGCTGCCGTTGACGCTGACGATCACGTCCCCTCTCTTGAGGCCGGCCTGTTCCGCGGTCTCGCCCGCTTCGACATCCCGGACCACCACCCCCTTGGTCGCCCGCGGCAGCTCCAGCCGCTCGGCCAGGGTGGGGTTCAGGTCCTGGAGGGTCATGCCCAGCTTGCCCTTGCGGGCCTCTCCGCCCTCCGCTTCCGCGGGCTCGTCCGGGAAGGTTCCGAGGGTCACGGAGAGCGCTTTCTCCTCCCCGCTCCGCAACAGGTTGAGGTGCACGGTGGTCCCCGGTGGCTTGGATGCGATGTAGCGGGAGAGGTCGCCGTTGTCCTGGATCTTCCGGGCGTCTGCGGTGAGGATCACGTCCTCGGCCTTGAGCCCGGCCTTCTCCGCCGGACCTCCCGGCGTGAGCTGGTTGATGATGGCTCCCTTGGCCTCCTTCATCTTCAGGCTCTTGGCCATGTCCTCGTCCACGGACTGGATCTGGATCCCGAGCCAGCCGCGCGTGACCTTACCCTTGTCGCGAAGCTGGGGAAGGATGTCCCGGGCCACGTTTATGGGCACGGAAAAGCCCACCCCCGACGACTGGTGCTCGCCCCCGGTGATGATCAGGGTGTTGATGCCCACCACCTGCCCGCGCGTGTTCAGAAGCGGGCCCCCGGAGTTGCCGGGGTTGATGGCGGCGTCGGTCTGGATCATGTCCACGGTGGTGCCTTGCACGCCCAGCGCGAGGGCCCGCCCCTTGAAGGAGATCACGCCCACCGTCACGCTGTTGCCCCCGAGGCCGAACGGGTTCCCGACCGCCATCACCCACTCGCCGACATCGATCTGGTCCGAGTCGCCGAGCTCCAGGGTGGTCAGCGCCTCCTTGGGCTCGATCTTGAGCAGGGCCACGTCTGTCCGGGCATCCTTCCCCACCAGCTTCGCCTCGTAGGTCTTCCCGCTACTGAGGGTGACCGAGATCTGGTCGGCGCCCTCCACGACGTGGCGGTTGGTGAGGATGCGCCCCTCCTTGTCGATGATGAAGCCCGAGCCCAGGCTGGTCTGGGTCTGGCGCTCGGTCCCGCTGCCCCCCCGGGGGAGGAAGCGGTCCATCATGTCGTCCCCGAAGAAGTCCCGGAAGGGATCCTGGAAGCGCTGCCGTTTAACGACTTTCCGGGTGTTGATGTTCACGACCCCCGGCGTCTCCCGGCGCGCGATGTCCCGGAAGGTGTCGAGGGTGAGCGCACCGGAGGCCCGGGCGGGGAGGTCGGAGGACACCGCGGCCTCGGGGGGCTTGGCCATGGCCGTCTCCGGCCTCTGGATCTGGGTCGTGACCAGGGCGCCGAGCAGCATGGCGGCCATGGCCACGGAGAAAAATGAAGCGATCGCCTTGCCGCGCGTATTCATCGAAGCTCTTGTCTCCCTCCCCTCTGCGGGGAGCTACGAAGGGTCCGGCCCGCGGCGCCCCTACCGACCTCTATCGGCTTTCGATCGGGAAAATTCCCGAGCCCGCGGATGAAACCCTTCAAAATGCAAGCAAAAACCGTACCGAGCCTGAGAACTGGGAAGATGTCCCGAACGACCCTTAACCGGTCGACCCGGGCCCAGGCCGCCCGGGATGTACGCCCCTTCCACCTAAGTTACGTTGGGAGCGAGTAAAAAGTTGTACCCAACGCCCGGCTCGGGACCCCCGGACTGTCCGTTCTGGCGTCCGGGGCGTCCTCTGCCAATGTCACTCCCCTGGCCGGCAGGGGGCCCTGGAGAGGCAATTTTCCGGGCCCCCGGCCGGGTCATCAGTAGTCGTCCATGCCTCCGGCCGGCATCGGCGGCTCCTTCTTCTTCTCCGGGATCTCCGCCACCACGACCTCGGTGGTCAGCATCAGGGCGGCAATCGAGGAGGCGTTCTGGATGGCGCAGCGCACCACCTTCGTGGGGTCGATGACGCCGGCGTCAATCAGGTTCTCGAACTTGTTGTTCTGGGCGTTGAACCCCATCTCCGAGTCCATGCCCCGCACCTTGCCCACCACGATGTTGCCCTCGTGGCCCGCGTTGTTGGCGATCCAGCGCAACGGCTCTTCCAGCGCCCGCCGCACCGTCTCCATGCCCACCCGCACGTCGTGGCCGAGGCTTTGGTCCTGAAGCGCCTTGTCCAGAGCGGGCACGGAGCGGAGCAGGGCCACGCCGCCGCCGGGCACGATGCCTTCCTCGACGGCGGCTTTGGTGGCGTGCATGGCGTCCTCCACCCGGGCTTTCTTCTCCTTCATCTCCGTCTCCGTGGCCGCTCCCACCTTGATCACAGCCACCCCGCCCACCAGCTTGGCCAGACGCTCCTGCAGCTTCTCGCGGTCGTAGTCGGAGGTGGTCTCCTCGATTTGGGTCCGGAGCTGCTTCACCCGGCCCTCGATGTCCCGGGGCTTGCCCGCACCCTCGATGATGGTGGTGTTCTCCTTGTCGATGACCACCTTCTTGGCCCGGCCCAGATCCTCGATTTTCATGCTTTCGAGCTTGATCCCGAGGTCTTCGGTGATGGCCTTGCCCCCGGTGAGGGTAGCGATGTCCTCCAGCATGGCCTTGCGGCGGTCCCCATAGCCGGGGGCCTTCACGGCCGCGGCCTTGAGGGTGCCCCGGAGCTTGTTGACCACCAGGGTGGCCAGGGCTTCGCCCTCCACCTCCTCGGCCACGATCAGGAGGGGCTTGCCCTGCTGGGCGATCTTCTCCAGCACGGGCAGCAGGTCCTTCATGCTCGAGATCTTCTTCTCGTAGATGAGCAGATAGGGCTCCTCGAGCACGACTTCCATCCGCTCGGCATCGGTCACGAAGTAGGGGGAGAGATAGCCGCGGTCGAAACGCATCCCCTCCACCACCTCCAGGACCGTTTCCATGGTCTTGGACTCCTCGACCGTGATCACGCCGTCCTTGCCCACCTTCTCCATGGCCTCGGCAATGATGCCGCCGATGGTCTCGTCGCTGTTGGCGGAGATGGTGCCCACCTGCGCGATCATCTTGCCCTTGACGGGCTTGCTCAGCTTCTTGAGCTCTTCCACGACCAGGGCTACCGCCTTCTCGATCCCTTTCTTCAACTCCATGGGGTTGACGCCGGCGGTCACGTTTTTGATTCCCTCGCGGAAGAGGCACTGGGCGAGCACGGTGGCGGTGGTGGTCCCATCCCCGGCCACGTCGCTCGTCTTGCTGGCCACCTCACGGACCATGCGGGCCCCCAGGTTCTCCATGGGGTCCTTGAGGTCCACCTCCTTGGCCACGGTGACTCCGTCCTTGGTGATGGTGGGGGAGCCGAACTTCCTGTCCAGGATGACATTCCGCCCCTTGGGCCCGAGCGTCACCTTAACGGCATCGGCCAGGGCATTGACGCCCTTCAGGACCGCGCCCCGCGCGGCCTCGCGGTAAACGATGTCTTTCGCCATTCCCAGTTCCTCCGAGAGAGTGTCTGAGCCTAGGAGCCGCTGCCCGCTTCACCCGGACGGGCCGCGTCACGGGCGTGCGCCGGGCACCGCTTGCTCACTGAAGAATCCCGAGGACCTCGTCCTCCTTGAGAATCAGGTACTCCTCACCGCCGATCTTGACGTCCGTCCCCGACCATTTGCCGACCAGCACCTTGTCTCCTGGCTTGAGGGTGAGGGGGACGCGGCTGCCGTCCTGCAGGATCCTCCCCGAGCCCACCCCCATCACCTCGGCCTTCTGGGGCTTCTCCTTGGCGCTGTCGGGGATGATGATCCCGCCGACCTTCTGTTCCGCTTCCTCCAGCCGGCGCAGCAAGACCCGGTCCCGCAGGGGTCTCACGTTTGGCATCGCTTTGCCTCCCGAGTGATGAGCACGCGCGGGAGCCGGCCGGGCGGGGGCGGCGGACCGCCCCTTCGCCTTCGGCCGGGTCCCGCTTTTCTTCGGTTTTGGCCGCTTCACTTGGCCACGTTGATGGAGATCTGCTTCGGCTTGGCCTCGTCCTTCTTGGGGAGGGTCATCCTCAGCAGGCCATCCTTGTACTCGGCCTTGATCTTCTCGGTGTCCACGACGTTGGGCAACGTGAAGGACCGGGTGAAGCTCCCGTAGGCCCGCTCCACGCGGTGGTAGTTCTCGCGCTTCACCTCGTTCTCGAGCTTGCGCTCCCCGCGCAGGGTCAGGATGTTGTTCTCCACCCGCACGTCCACGTCCTTGGGATCGATTCCAGGCAGCTCGGCCTTGAGGACGATGTTGCCGTTCTGTTCGTAGATGTCCACGGCGGGGGCCCAGGAGCCTCCCACCCAGTCTTCCTCACCGCCCGTACGGTTGATCCCCCGGAACGACTCGTCAAACAGCCGATTCATCCGCTCCTGCAAGCCGATCAGGTCGCGGAACGGCTCCCAGCGAACAATAGCCATACTCACTTCCTCCTTCCTCAGGCCCGTCCCTCGGCGGGACGGGCCTCTTGATCTTTTCTCAGTTCTTCACCGTGTACTCTGCGTCCACGACGTCGCCTTGGGGCTTGTCGTGCCCCGCCGCCGGTGACGGCCCCTCGCCTCCGGGACCGCCCGGGGTCTTCTTGTAAAGCGTCTCCGCCACCTTGTGGCTGAGACCGGTGAGGCGCTCCAGCGCGGCCCGCATGGCGCCGACGTCCTCGCCCTCCGCGGCCTTGCGCGCCTCCGCCACCGCTTCCTCGATCTTTCCCGCCTCGGGCTCCCCGATCTGGCTACGGTTGTCCTTCAGTAGCTTCTCCAGGTTGTAGGCCATGCCGTCAAGCTGGTTCCGGACATCGATCGACTCCCGGCGGTGCTTGTCATCCTCCGCGTGGGCCTGGGCGTCCTTCACCATCCGCTCCACCTCCTCCTTGGCCAGACCCGAGGAGGCGGTGATGGTGATGGCCTGGGTCTTGCCCGTGGCCAGGTCCTTGGCGGAGACGTTCAGGATGCCGTTGGCGTCTATGTCGAACGTCACCTCCACCTGGGGCACGCCCCGTGGGGCGGAGGGGATCCCCACCAGCTGGAACTTGCCGAGCGTCCGGTTGTCCCGCGCCATCTCGCGCTCTCCCTGGAGGACGTGGATCTCCACCGAGGGCTGGTTGTCGGCGGCGGTGGAGAAGACCTCCGTCTTCTTGGTGGGAATCGTGGTGTTGCGCTCGATGAGCCGGGTCATCACGCCCCCCAGGGTCTCGACGCCCAGGGAGAGGGGAGTGACATCCAGGAGGAGGACGTCCTTCACGTCCCCGGCCAGGATCCCGGCCTGGATGGCGGCCCCCACCGCGACCACCTCGTCGGGGTTCACGCCCTTGTGGGGCTCCTTGCCGAAGGTGTCCCGGACTAGCTTCTGGATCCGCGGCATGCGGGTCATG